>JAURVS010000221.1 GCA_030655355.1 Sphingopyxis sp. | reverse complement strand
GCCATGGCTTACTTCTTCTTGCCTTCTTTGCGGAAGATGTACTCGCCGCGATATTTGATGCCCTTGCCCTTATAGGGTTCGGGCTTACGCCAACGGCGGATTTCCGCCGCGACCTGGCCGACTTGCTGCTTGTCGATACCGGAGATCTCGATCGTCGTATTGTCCGGCGTCTTGATCTCGATGCCTTCCGGCACCGCGAAATCAACATCGTGGCTGTAGCCAAGCTGCAGCTTCAACATCTTGCCCTGCGAGTTGGCACGATAGCCGACACCGGTGATTTCGAGCACCTTGGTGAAGCCTTCGGTCACACCCGTGATCAGGTTCTGAACCAGCGTCCGCTGCATGCCCCAGAAAGCACGTGCTTCGCGGGTTGCGTTTGCGGGCTGTACCGAGATGGTGCCTTCGCCAACTTCATATTTGATGTTGTCGGAAAGCGGCATCGCGAGCGTGCCTTTCGGACCCTTGACCGACAGCTGACCGCCGTCGATCGCGGCGGTCACGCCGCTTGGGATTTCCACTGCTTTTTTGCCAATGCGTGACATCAGAACACCTCCGCCAGCACTTCGCCACCGACATTATGTTCGCGTGCTTCGGCATCCGAAAGGACGCCGCGCGGTGTCGACACGATGGTGATACCAAGGCCGTTGCGTACGATCGGCAGCTCTTTCGAACCCGAATAGACGCGGCGACCGGGCTTCGAAACGCGAGCTACGTGGCGAATTGCCGGCTGGCCTTCGAAATATTTCAGCTCGATGCGGATGCCTTTGTGCTCGCCCTTGGCACCCAGCGCTTCTTCGCTGTAGCCGCGGATATAGCCTTCACGCTGGAGAACATCGAGAACGCGGACGCGCAGGGTCGAAGCCGGCGTCAGGACGCTGTCCTTCTTCGCCTGCTGGCCGTTGCGGATGCGGGTGAGCATATCACCCAGGGGATCGGTCATTGCCATCTTGTCAGTCCCTTACCAGCTCGATTTCACGACACCGGGAATCAGGCCCTTGTTGGCCAGATTGCGCAGCATGATACGTGAAAGCCGGAATTTGCGATAATAAGCGCGCGGGCGCCCCGTCAGATCGCACCGGTTACGGACGCGGGTCGGGTTACCATTGCGCGGGATTTCCGCCATCTTGAGGCGCGCGATCAGACGTTCGCCATCGTCGAGCGAGGTGTCTGCTGCAATCGCCTTCAGCTTCGCGTAACGGCCGGCATATTTCTTCACCAGCTGCTTGCGACGCTCGTTCTTGTTCATCGAACTCAGTTTCGCCATGACTTAAGTTCTCTTTCCTTTTGAGAGAGAGCCTGCCTGATCCTTAGAGGATCAAGCGGCTTCTTTTTCCTGGGCTTCGATCGGGAAGGGGAAGCCGAACAGCTTGAGCAGTTCGCGCGCTTCGTCATCCGTGCGGGCCGTGGTGGTCACGATCACATCCATGCCACGCACCTGGTCGATGCGGTCATAGTTGATTTCGGGGAAGATGATCTGCTCTTTCAGACCCATGGCATAGTTGCCACGGCCGTCGAAGCTCGTCGCCGACACGCCACGAAAATCGCGGATACGCGGCATTGCGATGGTGATCAGGCGGTCGAGGAATTCATACATCCGCTCGCGACGCAGCGTCACCTTGCAACCGATCGGCATGCCTTCGCGCAGCTTGAACTGAGCGATCGACTTCTTTGCCTTGGTCACG
>JAURVS010000220.1 GCA_030655355.1 Sphingopyxis sp. | reverse complement strand
TGGTGGTCAAATCAGGGAAAAATGGAGGAGAGTGAGGGATTCGAACCCTCGGTACCGTTGCCGGCACTTCGCATTTCGAGTGCGACGCTTTCGACCACTCAGCCAACTCTCCTCGCTGAGAGGAGACGCCCCTAGCGGCGGTCCGAACGTCTTGCAACCCTCTCGTCACAAAATTACGGCCCGCCGCCAGATTATTGGCATGGGTCACGGATGGCTCAGGGCTTGTCGGCTTCCCACCAATAGGGCTGGCGCTTGCGCGTTCCCGTCTCGGCTTCGTTCATCGTTAGCGGGTCGTAAAGCCGGCCGCCCAGCATCACGCGGTGGATCTGCTCGGTGTTACGGATATTCGCCGTCGGATCGGCGTCGAGAATGAGGAGGTCGGCAAGCTTGCCCGCCTCGAGCGATCCCACATCCTTGGCATAGCCGAGCGAGGTCGCGGGCATGATCGTCGCGGCGCGCAGTGCGTCGATATTGCTCCACCCGCCGCGAACGAACGACCAGATTTCCCAATGCGCGCCAAGCCCCGACTGCTGGCCGTGCGCGCCGATCGAAACCATGCGGCCCGCTGCGGCGATCTTCTCCGCTTCGCGCGCCGAATCATCGTCGACATAATCGCCCTCGGGAGCAATCACGCGGCGTTTGTTGTTCGCGGCGAGTTCAGTCGGCGGAGCATGGCGCGACAGGATCGGATGTTCCCACACATTGGTATGCGCGCGCCAGTAGGGATCGCCCGCGGGGCCGCCATAGGTCACGACGAGCGTCGGGGTGTAATCGACCTGCGTCTGCCCCCACAGCTGCACCAGATCCTTGTAGAAGATGTGGAGCGGGATGTTGTGCTCGACGGTCGAATTGCCGTCCTGGATCAGCGTGACGTCCTGCGTGAAGAGCGAGCCGCCCTCGGGGACTACGGTCAGCCCCTCGGCCTGCGCTGCCTTGACGACCATCTGCCGCTGATCGCGGCGCGGCTGGTTGTAGTTTTTGACGCTATGCGCGCCCTGCGCCTTCAGGCGGCGGACATGCGCAAGCGCATCGTCATAGCCGTTGATCTCGGCATAGACCCCCGCCGCCTTCGCGCCATAGATGATCTCGCCGGTCGAAAAGATGCGCGGCGCGAGGATCAGCCCGGCGCGCTGCATTTCGGACGAGACGAAAATCTCCGAGGCGCGCGACGAAGGATTGTGGCTCGTCGTCGTTCCCATCGCAAGATTGACGATCTCCGACCAATTTTGCTGCGGCACCAGCTCATCGTCGCCGTGCGAGCCATGGGCATGCGCATCGACGAAGCCGGGAACGATCGTTTTGCCAGTCGCATCGACCGTCACCGCGCCGGCAGGAACGGTGATCGCGCCCACCGGGCCGACAGCGGTGATGCGGTCGCCATCGATGACGATCGTGCCATTTTCGATCACGCCGCCATCCTTGTCGGCCATCGTCACGATCTTGGCGCCGGTGATGACGACTATGCCCTTATTCTTCGACGCCGCTTGCGTCATCGACAGCGAGATGCCTTCGGTTGGCGGTGCAAATTTCGGCGCCTTTTCGTCGGCGGGGGCGTTGGTGAAGAGGCTCGCCAGATCGGCGCTGAACAGCGTCGCGCCGCGGCTCCAGTGCAAGCGGCGGCCGCCGTCCGTCCAGTTCATATATTCAGCGCCGCTGCCGCTGACTCGCGTCACGGGCAACGCGCCGCTCTTGGTGCCGAGCGACACATCCTGTCCGCCGGGCATCAGCGGCGTGACATAGGCGTCGTAATTCTGGCGGAAAGCCAGCGTGCGGCCGTCGGGCGAAATCTCGTAATCGCTCACCAGTTCGCCATTCGCATGGACGCGCTTGTCCTGACCGTGCAGGTCGGTGCTGACGAGCTGGCTCTTGCCGTCGGCGGCAGTGACCATGAAGACGCGGTCGCTGGCTGCAGCAAACTGCGGCTTGGCGCCATCGGCGCTGATCCGCTCGGCGGGGCCGCCGCTCGCGGCGATGCGGTAGACGCCCGGATCTTCACTCCAGCGAGCCGACGTCAGTCCGCCGCTGCCGCGCCGTTCGAACGCGATCGTCTTACCGTCGGGAGAGAAGCGCGGTTCGGCATAATGGCCGGGTGTCGCGGTGAGTTTGCGCGAAGCGCCGCCGCCCGCGCCGACGACATGGATTTCGCCCATGCCACCATCGGTCCAGCGCACGAAGACGAGCGACTTCCCGTCGCGCGACCAGCTCGGCCACAGCTCCATCGCGTCATCTTTCGCCGCCGTCAGGCGACGTGCGGTTCCGCCGCTCGCGGGCTTGACCCATAGCTTGCCGAGCGTTTCGAACACGACGCTCCGGCCGTCGGGCGATACTTCGGCCCAGCGCGGCATTTTCGTGGCAAAGCTGTCGGGCGCAACCTCGACCGCCGGATGCGTCGCGTCGACAATCGTGCGGTCATCGTTAATGCTGAACGGGATGGTCCGCGCTTCGCCGCCGCCAGCGCCAACGCGGCGCAGCTTGCCCCCCGCCCAGAAGACGATGTCGCGATTGTCGGGGGTCCACGCCATGTTCGGATAGACGCCAGTGACCGCCCAGGTTTCCTGCACGTCCTGGTCGAGCGCGTCATAGACCTTCTTCTCGACGCCCGAGGCGAGGTCCTTCACATAAAGTTTCGATTGCATTCCCTCGCGGCGAACGAAGGCAAGCCGCTTGCCGTCGGGCGACGGGGTGGGGCGGACTGCGCCGCCTGCGCCCGAAGCCGCGGTGCTGACTTCGCCATCCTCGAGGTTGTAACGCTCGATGTGGAAGAGGTCGCTGTTGCTGTCCTGCGCATATTCAAAGATCGGGCCGGGCGTGACGTTTCGCGTATAAAAGACGCTCTTGCCGTCGGCGGCAAAGATCGGCTCGCCGAGTTCCTTCTGGTGGCGCTCATTGGGCTTTTTGACGAGGGGGACACCCGCGCCGCCCGAGACATGGTACATCCAGACCTCGCCGGTGCCGAGCGAGCGACCCGTCGTGAAATGCTTCTTGGCGACGATGAACTGGCCGTCAGGGCTCCAGCTCGGCTGATTGAGCAGACGGAAATCTTCTTTCGAAATCTGTTTCTTGTCGCTGCCGTCGCGGTTCATCAGCCAGATATTATCGCCGCCCGCGCGGTCGGAAACGAACGCGATGCGCCTGCCATCGGGTGAGAAACGCGGCTGATGCTCATAGGCGAGGCCTTCGGCGATCCGCGTCGGGGTGCCGCCCTCGATTGGCATCGTATAGATGTCTCCGAGCAGGTCGAAGGCAATCGTCCGGCCGTCGGGGGCGACGTCGACATTCATCCAGCTCCCTTCATCGACGGCAAGCTTAACCCTGCGCGTCGCGAGGCCGGGGGGCGCGTTGACGTCCCATTTGTCGTCTTTCGCGTCGGCGGCGGGCGCCGCAGCAGTCGCGGGCGCGCTTTGCGCCCATACCGAAGTCGAACAAGCCAGAGTCGCCGCGAGAGCGAGAGCGATGCGCGCCATGAAATTATCCCCGTTTGAAATTATCTCGTGAGCATATGGTCCGGGCGCGAACATGCAAGTGACAGGTTTCGACGAAGAACTGGCAGCATCGACAGGTGACTGCTAGCCCGATCGAAACAAGACTGTCGGGGGAGAGCCGAGCGTGCCGTTGAAGGGAATAAGAGTACTCGATTTCGGGCGCTATATTGCGGGGCCTTATTGCGCCGCGCTGCTCGCTGATTACGGCGCCGATGTGATCCGGATCGAGGCGCCGGGGGGCAATGACGATCGCTACACCGTCCCCGTTGCCGAAGACGGATCGGGTGCGATGTTCATGCAGATGAACCGCGCGAAGCGCTGCCTGACGCTGAAACCCGGAAGCCCCGAAGGCCGTGAAATCGTTCGCCGCCTCGTCGAAACCGCCGATGTCGTCATCGCCAATCTGCCGCATGATGCACTG
>JAURVS010000219.1 GCA_030655355.1 Sphingopyxis sp. | reverse complement strand
TGAAATGCGCGCGAAAATATGGTGGATCGGGCCCAGGCCAAAGCGAAAGCGAAGTAGATTGATGAAGCCGAACGCTCGCATCACGCGAAACGGCTTTTTGACAAACTGCCCGCCGCCGCGAAACGCCTCGGCCGCGCGGAGTGCGCCGGGATGGCCGATCCAATAGGCGTTGCAATTCGATACTGCGACATCCGAAAACTCGTAAAAGCGCCGCTGGCCTTCGGGATGGACCGCCAACACATCCTCGCGCCGCGCCAGCGCCACGCCTGCCTCGGCATCAAGCCGCGCCGCTTCGGCCTCGATCTCTGCGATCGTCGCGGCGGTAAGCAGGCAATTGTCGGCGGTCGTGATCAGCAGCGGAAAACTCGCGACGCCCGCCACCGCCAGAACCGAGTCCGCGAGATTGGCCGCTGCGGGCACCAAGATCAGACGGCGACCGAGCAGCGCAACGACGGGGTCGCCAATATCGGCCAGCAGATTGGCATGATGGGTCGAAACGAATACGCGATCGGCCGCGCTGTCCGCCGCGCTTTCCAGAACATGCGCGATCATCGGTCGCCCGGCGACCGGAACAAGGCATTTGTCTGCGACGCCGTGCGCTGCCGCCAGCGCATCGACTGCGCCCGGACGGCGCCCCGCGAGGATCAGGATCGAACCGCTCATGCGGCGTTCCGCTGCGCCGCCACCGGCGCCATCTGGCGCAGCATGCTTTCGGAAACGATCGTCTCGATCAGGTTTGCATGGGTGAAGCCCGCAGCGACCGCCGATCGCGAAAACAGCTTCTCCGACCACAGATTGCAGTTGAGATTGACCTCAAGCAACCGGACGTCGCCGGTCGCATGATCGACGCGAAATTCGAACCGGCCATAATCGAACGGGCGAAAGATGTCCGCCATCCGCTTCGTATACTCGACGATCCTGCCGGAAATCAGGGGGTCGTCGAAGCGCTTGATGCAATAACCGACGTTGCCAACCAGATCGCGCTTTTCCTGATAGGTGCGAAGCTGCGTCGGATCATCCTGTTCGAAAATCATCATCGGCAGCATGGCGGGTTCGCCGTGGAGCGTGATGACCGGCACCTCGATATCGCTGCCGTCAATAAAGGGTTCGACGAGCGCATCATGGTCGAGCGCGTGGATCTCGGCGATCGACTGTGCGAGTTCGATACGGTCGTGGGCGTCACGGACGCCCCAAGACGCCGAGCTGTTGTTTGGCTTGATGACCCAGCGCCGCGCGGGCGGGCAACGCGACACATCGACCGGAGCACCGCGACGAAACAGCGCCCATGGCGCGGTCGGCACCCCGCGCGCCGCAGCCTCAAGCTTGGTTAAATGCTTGTCGTCTGAAAGTCCGCGCACGATCGGCGATGCGCCGAGATACGGAAGGCCATGCTGATTGCAGAGCAAGGGCAGCAGCATTTCCGAATTGAAGAAGCCGCCGCGGTTAAGCAAAGGAAAGACGAAGTCCGCCGCTGGCCGGTCGAACAGCGCGGCATAGCTGTCGGCAATCAGCAATTCGATGCCGAGTCCCTCCAGCGTTTCGCGCATCTCGCGGTGATATAGCGCATGATTGCCGTCATCGGCGTGCAGCCCGCCGGTCCACCGCGCATGTTTGGCGATGAAGAGGAGCCGCTGCGTGTCGCGAAGACGGTTCGGCAGCCGCGTCGGGGCAAGATCAGTGATTTTCATGCGCGGCGTTGACCACGGCAAGGTTGCGCCGGAATGACGGATTGGTGACGAGGCTGACACCGAAGCGCAAGATCTCTGTCATGATAACGCTGAATCTCATTCTCATCTGATCGCGAGACTGGTCGCTGACGGCGACAAGCGACCCCGAAATCTTCGCCGCGCCGCTCGGGGCGCACGGCTCGCCGTGGAAACCCAGTCCTCCTCGCAGCACTTTCGTTCCGCGGTTCGTTCGTCCTTCACTATGACTAGAAACATCGCCCTCTCCCGCCCCGCCGTCAGCGCGATTGCCGCGTTGATGGTCCTGTCCACCCCTGCTGCTTTTGCGCAGGAAACCCCCACTGTCACGATGACGCCGCCGGTCGCTGTACCCGCTCCGCAGACCCCGCCGACGGTCGCCGAACCGAGCCCGGTTGCGCCCGTGGCCGTGCCGCAAGCCGCACAGCCCGTTGCGCCGAAGCCGATCATCCGCGTCCCGCTCGACATCGCTCCGGCCGAAACGGCTGCCGCCTCCGCACCGCGGGCCACCGAACGCGCCGCCGCTCCGGCTCCGCGGGCTGAACGGACCGCACAGCGAGCTCGTCCCGCAGCCGCTGCTCCGGTCGCTGCGACTCCCGTTGCCTCGACGCCTGTCGCAGCTCTGGCCAGCGAAGCCCCGTTGCTCGACGAAGCCACGCCGATTGCGACCCCCGTCGCTGTGGTCGAGCCGATTGTTGAGCCGACTCCGGTCGCTGTCGAACAGGCCAGTGCAAATGGCGGCGAATTCCCTTGGGAACTGGCCGGTGGCGCAGCAGCCTTGCTGATCGTCGGGGGCGCAGGCCTTGCCTTCGCCAACCGTCGCCGCCGCATCGTTGCCGAGGAGGAAACGGTCTACGACTATGAGCGCGTTGCCGTGGCGCCCGAACCCACGACTGCGGAGAGCAAGCAATGGATCACGCCCGCTTATGCCCCGCGTGAAGACGTGGCTCCGCGCACGGTGCCGACCTTTGCCGCTGCACCCAGCGGTAGCATGGGTCGCCACGAAGCGATGGCGATGGCGGGTCCGACCGACGACAATCCGTTCGCGACGCTCAGCAAGCGCCTGAAGCGCGCGCGCTTCCTCGATCGCCAGGAACGCGTTGCCTATGACGAAACGCTTGGTGCGCAGAAGGATATGAGCCGCAAGCCCGTGAGCGCCTGGGAAGTTGCCCAGCGTCCCGAACCGGTGGCGCAGCAGCAGGAAGTACGCCGGGTCGAGCCCGCTCGCCCGCGGACGACCACGACCTTCCGTCCTGGATATTCGAACAGCTAAGCGTCAACAAACCCGAGCGGTGGTCCCCTCACCGCACGAAAAAAGGGCGGTGCCTCGCGGCGCCGCCCTTTTCTCTTTTTCGCTGGATCCGGCCGGACTAACCGACCGGCCCCGCAAACTGATTACTTCAGTTCGACGGTGCCACCGGCAGCGAGAATCTTCGCCTTCAGCTCTTCAGCTTCAGCCTTGTTCACGCCTTCCTTGATAGCCTTCGGCGCACCTTCGACAAGTGCCTTGGCTTCGCCAAGACCCAGGCCGGTGATCGCACGGACTTCCTTGATGACGTTGATCTTGTTGCCGCCGTCACCCGTCAGGATGACGTCGAATTCGGTCTGCTCTTCAGCAGCCGGGCCAGCAGCGGCAGCAGCCGGAGCAGCAGCAACAGCAGCGGCAGCCGAAACGCCCCACTTTTCTTCGAGCAGCTTCGACAGGTCAGCCGCTTCGAGGACGGTCAGAGCCGACAGTTCTTCAACGATCTTTGCAAGATCAGCCATGTTCATTCTCCATCAGAACCGGGATATCCCGGCAGTAAGTTTCAGTTCAGTTCGAAATCACGCTGCTTCTTTGGCGGCATATGCGCCAAAAACCCGCGCCAACTGGCCAGCCGGGGCTGCGGCAATCTGCGCAACCTTGGTAGCCGGAGCCTGTACCAGACCAATGATCGTGGCACGAAGCTGGTCGAGCGAGGGAAGCGAAGCCAGCGCCTTCACGCCATCTACGTCGAGGACCACGTCGCCCATGCCGCCACCAACGATTTCAAGTTTGTCGTTGGTCTTGGCAAATTCCACGGCGATTTTCGCAGCCGACACCGGATCGGTGGAGGTTGCGAGTGCCGTGGGACCGGTCAGCAGTTCGCCGATACCGGTGTAGGACGTGCCATCGAGCGCGATTTTGGCAAGACGGTTCTTCGTGACGCGAAAGTCGGCCCCTGCATCGCGCATTTGCTGGCGCAGCACCGTCGACTGAGCGACGGTCATGCCAAGGTTGCGGACGACCACAACCGAGGCAGCTGATGCCAGCGTAGCGTTCAGCGAGGATACGGCTTCGGCCTTTTCCGTACGATCCATGCCTATACTCCACTC
>JAURVS010000217.1 GCA_030655355.1 Sphingopyxis sp. | reverse complement strand
GTCGGTGATCCGCACGCCATGGTGCAGCTCATATTTCTCTTTCAACCCGCGCAAGATCGAGATCGAATCCTCGACCGTCGGTTCGCCGACAAACACCGGCTGAAAGCGCCGCTGCAGCGCCGGATCTTTTTCGACCTGCTTGCGATATACGTCGAGCGTCGTCGCGCCGAAGCAGTGGAGTTCACCGCGCGCGAGCGCGGGCTTGAGCAGGTTTGACGCGTCCATCGCGCCTTCGCCTTTTCCCGCACCGACCAGCGTGTGCATCTCGTCGATGAACAGGATGATCTCGCCATCGGCCGCCTTCACGTCGTCGAGCACGCCCTTTAGACGTTCCTCGAACTCGCCGCGATATTTGGCGCCTGCGATCAGCGAACCCATGTCGAGCGACAACAGTCGACGGTCTTTGAGGCTGTCGGGGACGTCGCCGTTGGTGATGCGCAGCGCGAGGCCTTCGGCGATCGCCGTCTTGCCGACGCCGGGTTCGCCGATCAGCACTGGATTATTCTTGGTGCGGCGCGCGAGGATCTGGATCGTGCGGCGAATTTCCTCGTCGCGGCCGATCACCGGGTCAAGCTTGCCCTCGCGCGCGACTTCGGTGAGATCGCGGGCGAATTTTTTCAGCGCGTCATAACGGTCTTCGGAGCTTGCCGTGTCGGCGCTCCGGCCGCCGCGCAGCTCGTTGATCGCGCTGTTGAGTGCATCGGCCTTCACGCCCGCGTCGGCGAATGCCTTGCCGACCGGAGTGGTCGGCGAAAGCACCATTGCGAGCAGCAGCCGTTCGACCGTAACATAGCCGTCGCCCGCCTTGGTCGCGACCTGTTCGGCCTGATCGAGCAGGCGCACGGCATCATTGTCGAGACCCGGCGTCGCTTGCGCGCCCGACCCCGATACCGCGGGGACCTTGGCGAGGAGCGCGTCTATGCCAGCGACCGCGCGGGGGGCGTCGCCGCCGCTTTTCGCGATCAGCCCCGCGGCCATGCCTTCATTGTCTTCGAGCAGCGCCTTGGCGATATGCTCCGGCGAAATCCGCTGATGGTTCATGCGGATCGCGATCGTTTGGGCCGCTTGCAGGAAGCCCTTGGCGCGGTCGGTAAATTTCTCGAGGTTCATTCAGAAAGCCCCTTTCTCGCCGAGCAAGATAGTGTTGCCATTGTGCAACACAAGGGGCCTTCCGAGGTTCCGCAAAACTCTATTCGCCGCTGCGAGCGAGTTGATCGAGCAACCGCACGCCGAAGCCGCTCATTCCCTTCGGGACGAGCGATGTCGCCTTGTCGGCCTGATTGACCCCGGCAATGTCGAGATGCGCCCAAGGCGTCGCTTCGTCGACAAAATAGCCGATGACATGCGCGCCGAGACTGGCGCCCGGGCCTTGGCTCGGGGCGATGTTGCGGATGTCGGCGATGTCCGATTTCAATTTCTCGGCGTAGTTTTTGTGCAGCGGCATCCGCCACACTTCCTCGCCGCTCGCGGTCCCTGCTGCGACCAGCGCGGCGGCGAGCTTTTCATCGCGCGCGAACAGGCCAGCATATTGATCGTCGAGCGCGCTCACGATTGCGCCGGTCAACGTCGCGATATTGACGATCGCGCGCGGCTTGTAGGTTTGCGCGATATATTCGTTCGCGTCGGCGAGGACGAGGCGGCCTTCGGCATCGGCATTGAGCATCTCGATCGTCTTGCCCGACATCGTCCGCGTGACATCGCCCGGGCGCTGCGCATTGCCGTCGGGCATGTTTTCGGCGAGCGCGGCGACTGCGACGATATGGACCGGCGCCTTCGATTTGGCGAGCGAGAGCGCCGTGCCGACGACCGAGGCGGCGCCCGACATATCGCCCTTCATGTCCCACATGCCTGCACCGGGCTTCAGCGAGATACCGCCTGAATCGAAGGTGATGCCCTTGCCGATAAAGGCCATCGGCGCTGCGGGGGCGCCCGCGCCGCGATAGCGTATCGCGAGCAGCCGCGACCCGCGCGGGCTGCCTTGTCCAACCCCGACGAGCGTGCCCATGCCGAGCTTGCGCATCGCGGCCTCGTCGAGCACTTCGATCGTGACACCTGGCGTGCCGGCAAAGGCCTCGCGGACGCGCGCGACAAAGCTTTCTGGATAGATGACATTGGCGGGCTCGTTGGCGAGGTCGCGCGACAGACGGACGCCGTCGGCCAGCGGCCTCCAACGACCGGCGAAGGCCGCCTCCGCGGCGGACGCGTTGGCGCCGATGATCGTCACGGCGCCGGTCGGCGGGGCCTTTTTGTCGACGGTCTTGTATCGGTCGAAGCGATACTGGCCGAGTGCGAAGCCATAAGCGACATCGGTGGCCGAACTGTCGCCAAACGCGCCGGCGATCGTGACGGGTTGCGCTTCGCTTTTCAATTCTTGCGCGGCCTTGCCGCCCGCTTCGGCAAGAGCGAGCGACGAGGGGGTGACACCCGCGCCCACGAGCAGGATGCGCGGATGTGCGCCGATGCCGCGCAGCGACAGCGTCGAGCCGGCCTTGCCGTCGAAGCTTGCAGTCGCAATGGCCGAGTTGACGGCCTGACGCTCGGCAGCATCCAGCGCGACGCCGTCGAGCGGCGGCAGCGTGGCATCGGTCATCACGACGACGAGCGCGGCGCCCGCGGGTGCGCTGGCGGCAAATCCGATCGCGCGCTCGTCGCTGTTCGCGGCGGTTGCAGGAACGACGCCCGATCCGGCGACCGTCTGCGCCAGCGCGGTCGGCGCGAGGGCGAGCGACAGGCAGGCGGAAAGGAGCAGACTTTTCATGCGCATTTTTCGATATTCCCCGTTGTTCAATGACCTGCACCTTGCATAGCGGCCCGCGGCTCCGCGGCAAATCCACCTCGACGAACGACAGTCGCTTGCCATCGGACGACATGGCCGCCACATAGCCCTGCGGGGCGAAGCACCGAAGAGGACCAGAGATGCTGCGACGGATTTTGCTGAGTTTCCTGTTGCTGCTGGTCGTCACCGCCGCATCGCTCGCGCTTTGGGAGCCGCTCACCGCCGAAGCGCCCGCCGCGCCCGCGTTCAAGCCCGCCGATGTTCGCATCGCGCGCGACAAATTCGGCGTTCCGCACATCTTCGGAAAGACCGACGCCGACGTCGCTTACGGCGTCGCTTATGCGCATGCCGAAGATGATTTCTCGACGCTTCAGGAAGTGCTCGCGATGACGCGAGGCCGCGCCGGGGCGATGCTCGGCGAGGATGGGGCGAAGGTCGATTTTGCAGCCGCGCTGCTCGATATCCGCACGACGACGGCGCGCGACTGGCCGCGCTTGCCCGCCGACGTGCAAAAATTATTCACCGCCTATGCGGCAGGCCTCAACCATTATGCCGACAAGCATCCGGGCGAGGTTCGGCTTTCGGGGCTGTTCCCGGTAACCGGCGAGGATGTCGTCGCAGGCTTCGTGCTGCGTTCGCCCTTCTTTTTCGGGCTCGATTCGGTGCTTGGCTCGCTTGTCGAGGACAAGCCGATCGGGCGCGAAGGCGGTCCGGCGCTCGACGCGACGGGCAAGCTTGTCCCGCGCGAATTGACACCTGTCGGACGTGACCCTGCGGACAATGGCTCGAACGGCATGGCGGTTGCCCCCGCGCGGTCGACCGACGGCGCGACGCGGCTTGTGTCGAATTCGCACCAGCCGTGGACGGGCGGCGTCGCCTGGTACGAACTGGTTGTCCATTCGGAAGAGGGCTGGGATTTCGCGGGGGCAAACTTCCCCGGCTCGCCCTATCCCTTCCTCGGCCATAACAAATATCTTGGCTGGACGAATACAGTGAATCGGCCCGATCTGATCGACGTTTACAAGCTCGTGCTCGACGACAGCGGCGAGAATTATCGTTTCGATGGTCAGTGGCGTCCGCTTGAGGAAAAGCGGATCTGGCTGAAGGTCAAATTTGGCCCGTTCGTACTGCCGGTGCCCCGTACCGTCTATCGCTCTGTCCATGGGCCGGTGGTGAAGAATGAAAAGGGCGCGTTTGCGATCCGCTATGCGGGTATTGATCAGGCGAATATGGTCACCCAATATTACCGGCTGAACAAGGCGAAGAATTTCGCCGAGTGGCGTGCGGCGATGGCGGGGCAGGGCGTTCCCGCGACCAATTTCATCTATGCCGATGCCAAGGGCAATATCGGGCTCTTTTATAATGCGATGTTCCCCGATCGGCAGCCGGGCTTCAACTGGCGCGGCGTGCTGCCCGGCGACACGTCGGCGGACCTGTGGACCAAGACATTACCGTTCGACCGTGTTCCGACTCTGGTCAATCCGCGCTCGGGCTATGTGATGAACGCGAACAACACGCCGTGGGTCGCGGCAGGACCCGGCGACGAACTCGACGCCGCCGCTTTCTCGCCGTTGCTCGGGGTCGAGGATGACATGACAAACCGCGCCGTGCGGCTGATCGAGCTGTTTGAAGCGTCGGGTCAAATTGACGAAGCGCGGCTGAAGACGATCAAATATGACACGGCTTATGCGAAGTCGGGCTATGCCAAGGCGTGGATGGAGCGTGTGCTCGCGCTCGACCCCAAGGATGATCCGGCGCTCGGCGAGGCGCAAGACCTGCTGCGCCGCTGGGACTGGAATCTCGACGGCAAGGGGAAGGGCGATGCGTTGGCGCTGATGGTGCTACGCCCCGCGAACGGCAGCCATTATCAGCGCCGCGCCGCGCCCGATCCGCGGACGGTGCTGAAAGAGACAGTCGTACATCTGCAGGATCATTTCGGCGGGCTCGACCCCAAGCTCGGTACTGTGCTGCGGCTGCGGCATGGCGAGGGCGCCAATCGTATCGATCTTCCGCTCGATGGCGGCAACGACACCGTCCGCGCTTCCACCCTGTGGGATGCCGAAGCCGATGGGCGGCTAAAGGTGCGCCATGGCGACAGCTTCGTCATGTTCGTGACATGGGACAAGGACGGCCGGGTGCGTTCGGAATCGATCCAGCCTTTCGGATCGGCGACGACGCGTCCCGAAAGCCCGCATTATAACGATCAGGCGCCGCTGTTTGTGGCGCACAAGCTCAAGCCCGTCCTGTTCGATCCGGCGGCGCTGAAGGCGAGCGGAGCGCGTTTCTATCGGCCTTGAAAGCCGCGAACCGCTGTCCTAAACCGTTGATACAGTGCCGACGGGCACCCGGTCGCAAAGCAGGCATTGAAGGCCTGCGTCCGAAAACAAAGGATTTCCATGCCCCGTTTCCATCGTTTCGCCCTTGCTTTGGCGGTTACCACTTCGCTCGTCGCTGCGGGTCCCGCATTTGCCAAGGCGAAAGTCGCGAAGCCCGCGCCCGTGGCCGAATTGGTGAAGGCGGTCGATATTCCGTATCAGAGCTTCACGCTCGATAACGGGCTGCGCGTGATCGTGCATGAGGATCGCAAGGCACCCGTGGTCGCCGTGTCGGTGTGGTATCGCGTCGGCTCGAAGCATGAACCGAAAGGCAAGACGGGCTTTGCGCATCTCTTCGAGCATCTGATGTTCAACGGGTCTGAAAACGCTCCCGATGATTTCTTCGAGCCGCTGCAACAGGTCGGCGCGACCGATTTCAATGGCACAACCTTCCTTGATCGCACCAATTATTTTGAAACGGTGCCGACCGGCGCGCTCGATCTCGCGCTGTTCCTCGAAAGCGACCGCATGGGGCATCTGCTCGGCGCGGTGACGCAAGAGAAGCTCGATAACCAGCGCGGAGTCGTCCAGAATGAAAAGCGGCAGGGCGACAATAATCCCTATGGTCTGCTCCGTTACGAGATTTTCGAAAATCTCTTTCCGACGGGACACCCCTATCACCACAGCACCATCGGCTCGATGGACGACCTCAATTCGGCGAGCCTCGACGATGTGAAAAAATGGTTCACCGACAATTATGGACCGAACAACGCCGTTCTCGTGCTGGCCGGGGACATTGACCTCGCGACCGCAAAGACCAAGGTGCAGAACTGGTTCGGCGACATCCAGCGCGGGCCCGAAATCAAGACGCCGCCCGTGGCCGTTCCGACGTTGCCCGCGCCGCTCGCCAAAGAGGTCAAGGACCTGATTCCGACGACGCGCATCTATCGCATGTGGGCGATCCCCGGCCTCAACGATGCCGACTCGGTTCCGCTGCAGATGGCGATGACGGTGCTGGGCGGACTGTCGTCATCACGGCTCGACAATGCGCTGGTGCGCAAGGATCCGGTCGCGGTCAGCGTGTCGGCGGGTGCGTCGCCGTTCGAGGATGCAGGCATTTTGATGGTGCAGGCGGACGTCAAGGACGGCGTTGACCCGGCGCATGTCGCCAAGCGGCTCGACGAGGAAATCGCGGCCTTTGTCGCGAGCGGTCCCACCGCCGACGAATTGCAACGCGCCGCGGCAAGCTATCTTGGCGGCACGATCGCTGGTCTTGAAGCCGTCGGTGGTTTCGGCGGCAAGGCGGTCACGCTTGCGGAGGGCGCGCTCTATTCGAACGATCCCGCCTTTTACAAGGCCGAACTCGACCGGATGGCGAAGGCAACCCCCGATCAGGTCAAGGCGGCGGCACAGAAATGGCTGTCGCGACCGGCCTTCTCGCTGACCTACAATCCTGGCGAACGAACCGAAGGCGGCGAGAATCGCGGGGGTGCGGTGACAGCGGGCAAGGGTGCTGCGCCGGTTCAGCCCGATCATTACTGGAACGCCGCGCTTGGCGATGTCGGACCCGATGTTGGTGCAGCGTCATCCTTTGCCGACCGTTCTAAATTTCCGGCAGTCGCTGATCTCAAGACGCTCGACTTCCCCGCGATCGAACGCGCGAAGCTCAAGAATGGTATCGAGGTCGTCTTCGCGCGTCGCACGACGGTGCCAACGGTCAATGTCGCGGTCAGCTTCGACGCGGGCTATGCCGCCGATCCGCACAGCGCGCTCGGGACCCAATCGCTGATGCTGAGCCTGATGGACGAGGGCACACAGAATCTCGATTCGATCGCTTTTGCCGAAGCCAAAGAGCGGCTTGGGGCACAGATTGATGGAACAGCGAATGCCGACGAAACGGTGTTCAGCCTGTTCGCGCTCAAACCCAACCTCGGTGCGTCGCTCGGCCTGCTCGCCGACTATATCCGCAACCCCGCTTTTGACGGCAAGGAACTGGAGCGCGTCCGCGCGCAGCAGCTCAACCGCCTGAAGGCCGAACTTAACAATCCGAATGCGATTGCGTCGCGCATATTGACCCCCGTTCTTTACGGTGCCGACCATCCCTATGGCATTCCGCCGTCGGGCCTTGGCAATTCGCAGTCGGTGACCGCGGCGACGCGCGATCAACTCGCGGCGTTCCACGCCGCATGGATACGCCCCGACAATGCGCGGATCTTTGTCGTCGGCGATACGACATTGGCCGAAGTCAAAAAGCAGCTCGACACGACGCTGGGCCAGTGGAAAGCGCCCGCGACGGCGAAGCCGGTCAAGCATTTCGACATCGCCATCCCGACGCCCAAGGCGCGCATCCTTTTGCTGGATCGGCCGAAGTCGCCGCAGTCGGTGATCCTGGCCGGAAAGGTGCTGAGCGCCAAGGGGGGCGATGAGCTCGAAGTCCTTCGCTCGGCGAACGACATTTTCGGCGGCAATTTTCTCTCGCGCTTCAACACCAATCTGCGCGAGACGAAAGGCTGGTCCTATGGCGTGCGCAGCCGCATTTCGGGCGATCAGGACCGGCTGACGTGGGTTGCTTCGGCGCCGGTGCAGGCTGACCGTACGGGCGATTCGATCCGGGAGCTGCAGAAAGACCTCAAGAGTTTCTTGGGCGACAAGGGCGCGACCAAGGTCGAACTGGAGCGCACGATCAACGGCAATGTCCGCGAGCTGCCGGGCAGTTTCGAAACGTCGGGCGATGTTCTGGGCGGGCTGCGCCAGATTGTGAAGTTCGGCCGTCCTGACAATTATTACGAGACATTGCCAGCCACCTACGAAGCAATGACCACGGCAGAAATCGACGCCGCAGCGCGCAAGGCGCTCAGCACCGACGATCTTGTCTATGTCATCGTCGGTGACGCGGCGGTTGTGAAACCGCAGCTTGACGGATTGGGTTTGCCGGTGGAAACGGTGTCCGTCGCTAACTAACATAAGTTTCAGTAAGGAGAGCCCAGATGTCTCAAGTTGATGGCAGCTATGATTGCGTTACCAAGTCGCCGATGGGCGATCAGAAGTCGGTTTTCACCGTCAGCAGCGACGGCGGCAGCTTTAGCGGCCAGAATGCTGGCGCGATGGGTGCGCTCGATGTCGAAAATGGCAAAGTCGATGGCAACAAGCTGACCTGGACAATGAACATGAAGGTGCCGATGCCGATGACGCTCGAATGCGAAGCGACGATCGACGGCGATGCACTGACCGGAACGATCAAGGCCGGTGCCTTTGGTTCGATGGCGATGACCGGCACGCGCCAAGCCTGATCCACCGATCAG
>JAURVS010000194.1 GCA_030655355.1 Sphingopyxis sp. | reverse complement strand
CCCGACAAGCGCAGCATCTTTGCGGTGCCGCGCGGCGCCTTCACCTATATCGGCACGACCGACGTGTTTCATGATGGCGCCGATTATTGGCCCGCGCCGACGCGCGACGACATCGACTATCTGCTGCGCGCGGCCGAGGCGGCGCTGACCATCGACCCGATCAAGGACGCAGAAATCGTGTCGCTGTGGTCGGGGGTGCGCCCGTTGATCGCGCAGCCGGGGAAGAAAGCGAACGAAGTGTCGCGCAAGGACGAGATCTGGACCTCGCCGAGCGGGATGATCTCGATCGCGGGGGGAAAGCTCAGCGCCTATCGCGCGATGGCCGAGCGTGCCGTCGATCTGGCGGTCGAACGGCTGGGGGCGACCGCGCAGCCCTGTGCGACCGCCGACGCGCCGCTGCCCGGCGGATCGCGGACGGCAAGGCTGGACGGGCTCGATCCGCTCGCCGCTGAACGGCTGGCGGGGCTCTATGGGGACGAGGCGAACGAGATCGTCATCGCGGGCGGCGATGTCGCGGCCGAAGCCAAGCGCGCGGTGACGCATGAGGGCGCGGCGACGCTCGAGGATTATTGGGTGCGCCGCAGCGCGCGGGCGTGGTTCGACGCGGGTGCGGGGCTTGCCGCGCTGGCCCCCGCAGCCGACGCAATGGGCGCGCTGCTCGGCTGGGACGACGCCATGACGGCAGCGCAAATCGCGCATTGCCGAGGGATCAACGATGCAAGCCGCAGGCTTTTGGGAGAGTGAAATGCGTTCGATAACCGAAGCTCTGGCCAGCGCGATCGGCGCCGACCGCGTCGCGAGCGATGCCGATACGCTGAACGCACGGCGCTACGACCAATGGGCGGTCAAGCACCTGCGCGACTGGCGCGGCGAAGCCGTGGCTGCGCCGGGATGCGTCGTGCGGCCGCAGTCGGTCGAAGATGTGCAGAAGGTCGTGAACCTCGCCGCCGAGAAGCGCGTGCCGCTGATCCCATTCGGCCTCGGCAGCGGGGTGTGCGGCGGGATCGAGCCGACGCCCGATGCCATCCTGCTCGACATGAGCGGCATGAAGCGCGTGCGCTACATCGACAGCGACGATCTGCTCGCGAGCTTCGACGCGGGGCTCAACGGCATGGAAGCCGAGGAGGCGGTCGCGGCGCATGGGCTGACGATCGGGCATTGGCCGCAGTCGATCGCAATCAGTAGCGTCGGCGGCTGGGTCGCGACGCGCGCGTCGGGGCAATTTTCGACCGCTTATGGCAATATCGAGGATATCGTCCATTCGATCGAGGCGGTGCTGCCCAATGGCGAACTGGTGACGCTGGGCAAGGCGGTGCGCGCCGCAGCGGGGCCGGATCTGCGCCATTTGCTGATGGGCGCCGAAGGCACGATGGGCGTCATCACCGGGGTGACCTTCTCGCTGCGCGCCAAGGCGCCGCACCGCGATTACAGCATCTTTTATGCAAGCGGCATGCGCGCTGGGTTCGAAGCGCAGCGGCAGATCGTCCGCGCCGACTGGCGCCCGCCGGTGATGCGCCAATATGACGGGCGCGAAGTGCGGCGTTTGTTCCGTGACCATGAGCGTGACGGCAAGGCGATGCTGTTGATGGTGCATGAGGGACCGAAAGCGCGTGTCGATGTCGAACTGGCGGCGATGCACGAGATTTGTACGAGCGCGGGGCTCGAAGCGGGCGATCCGATGGCGGCGAAGCAGTGGATCGAAAAGCGCAACCATGTGCCGAGCTGGCGCGACATGTTCGAGCGCGGCTATGTCGCCGACACGGTCGAGATTTCGGGGCGCTGGAGCGAGATTGGCGCAATCTATGATGCGAGCATCGCGGCGCTCAATGAAATTCCCGGCGTGATCAACGCGTCGGCGCATAGCAGCCATGTCTATCGATCGGGGATCAACCTCTATTTCAGCTTTGCCGCGACGTTCGAGGACAGCGCGCAGATGGAGCCCGCCTATTTCGCCGGCTGGCGCGCGATCATGGAGGCGACCGCGAAACATGGCGGCGGGGTCGCGCACCATCATGGCGCGGGGCGGCTTCGCAAGCCGTATCTGCACCATGATCTGGGCGAGAATGGCGTGGCGTTGTTGCGGCAGATCAAGCAATGTGTCGACCCGGAGGGGATCATGAATCCGGGGAATTTGATACCTGATGCCTAACGTTGGACTGGCTCGGCGGCGGAGAGCCTGTGCCCCGGCGAAAGCCGGGGCCGAGCGAGACAATATCCGCGTTGCGTTTCGGCGCATGGGCCCCGGCTTTCGCCGGGGAACCGGTAGAAGTTGAGTACGCACGGCCACCTCCTCCTTGCGCTCGACGCGGGCACGACTGGCGCGCGTGCGATGCTCGTCGATGCGGCGGGGACAGTGCTGGGCGTTGATAAAAAGCCGATCGCCAGCCGCTTCCCTGCCCCCGGCTTTGTCGAACAGGATGCCGCCGAAGTCTGGGCGATCTGCCGCGCTGTGATCGACGGCGCGCTCGCCGCAGCGGGGCGCAGCATCGGTGATGTGGCCGCGATCGGCGTGACGACGCAGCGCGCGAGCATCATCCTGTGGGACCGCACGACGGGCGAGCCGGTCGCGCCGATGCTGGTGTGGAGCGATTTGCGCGGGATGGAGGAATATAAGGCGCTGCGCGCCGCGGGTTTCACCGGCTGGCCGCAGGTGCCGTCGGCGAAGCTACCCGCAGCGATCGCGCTGTCGGGTCGCAATCCTGACGATCTGCAATGGGGCACGCTCGATAGCTGGCTGACTTTCAAGCTGAGCGGCGCGCATGTCACCGATGCGTCGGCGGCTTGGCTGACCGGCTATTATGATTATGCGAAGGGCAGCGGATGGGATGCGGCTTTGCTGGCGCACCAGCGCCTGCCAGCGGCGATGTTTCCTGCGCAGGTCGAAAGCTGGGGCCAAATTGCCGAGAGCGACCCGGCGGTACTCGGCGCGCGCGTGCCGATCACCGCGCTGATCGCCGACCAGGAGGCCGCGATGGTCGCGCATGGCGCGCTGGGGCGCGGCGACTGGAAAGCAACCTATGGCACGTCGGGCGTGCTGATGGCGGGGACCGGCGATGTTCCCGAAACGATCCACAACAGCATGCCGGCCGAAGCGCTGGCTTTCGCGGATGGCAAGGCGCGCTTTTGCGTCGAGGGGATGGTGATCACGACCGGATCGCTCATCGAGTGGCTGTGCGGCGGGCTTGGGCTGTTCGCTTCGCCCGCGGCGATGGCAGCGGCGGCGGCATCGGTCGCCGATGCGGGACGAGTTGTGGTCCGGCCTTCGCTGGCGGGAATGGGCGCGCCGCATGGGAAGTTCGACGCGCGCGGGCTGATCGCGGGGTTGAGCTTTGCCGACGGGCCGGGACAGGTCGCGCGGGCGGCCTTGCAGGGCATCGCCTTTCGCTTTCGCGAAATTGCCGACGTTATTGCCGATGCTTTGCCGGTGCCCGAAGCCTTGCCCGTTGCGGGCGGATTGTCGGCGAGTGATACATTGCTGCAATTGCAGGCCGATGCGTTGCAGCGCCCGGTGCAACGTCATGCGGTGCGCGAAGCGAGCGCCTATGGCGCGGCGCTGGCGGCGGGCATGGGCGCGGGGCTGTTCGGGACCAGCGACCTGAAACGGCTGGCGCGCTATGACGCGGAGTTTCTGCCGAAGGTCGGGCGCGATGAAGCCGATGCGGCCTTTGCGCGCTGGCGGGATATGGTGGCGGTGTGAGAGTGAAAAAGGCCACGCATCTGTTCCCCGGCGAAAGCCGGGGCCCAGAAGGCACAGCGCGCCGCCGCGCGGGCCCCGGCTTCTGCCGGGGAACAGAATATTACTTTTTCCCTGATCAAGTCAGTTCACTGAGACGCGCCGCTCACATCTCTCCACAACCCCCGCACAATATCGCGCATCCGTTGCGCCTCGTCCCAGCGGTTCGTCAGTTCGCTGCCGTCGGGCGCGGTGATCGCGTAAGGCGGCGGGCCGAGTTCGCACATGAAGGTCAGCGCGTCGCCGTCGCGCGCCTGTTCGAGCCAGAGTTCGAAACCGCGGCGCCACCAGGCGATATGCTGGTCGAGCCAGCGTGCATGCTGCGGGGCGTCCAGCGCGACCTGAACCTGATGCGTCGTCGAGACGCGGCCGTGGAAATTATGGCTGCCCTGCAAGATCGTCTCGATCGCGGCGAGCTGGTCGTCGCGCAACGGCAATTCCATCTCGCCCGCGACGGGGTAGTGCGACAGGTCGGCGGTCAGCGGCAGTCCGGGACGTTCCTCGAGCAATTTGAGCGTGAAGAGCAGGTCGTTGGTGAGGCGGCCGCGATGCGTTTCGAACCAGACGGGCAGCGGCGCTTCCTTGGCCGCGGCGACCAAGCGGTCGATCAGCGCGAGCGCGGCGTGGAAATCGGCGGTCGGGCCGGCGATCTGGACGTTGAGATGGTGCGCGCCAAGGCGATGCGCTTCGCCGATCCAATGCGTGAGCTGGTCGGCGTCCTGGACAAGGACTTGCCCTTCCCATGCGAGGCCGAGCGGGTTCATCGCGCGCGCGACGCCCTCAGTGCGCACGGTGCGCGCGAGGTTGACGCCAACACCGTCGAAGCCTGCGGCAACAACTCGCCCAAGCGCCTCGTCGAGGCGGTTTTCGATGTCGAAACCGGGGCATTGGTCGAGACCCCAGACCGATTGAAGAACGAGCAATTCGGGCAATGGCTTTCCTTTTCAGACAACGCTGTCATATCGGGTTGGAGGGGGGAGTCAATCGGGCGTGTATCGCGGCGCATCGCCTACCCCGGCGAGAGACGGGGCCCCGATGGAGACGACCATTCTTGCCCTCATGGGCCCCGGCTTTCGCCGGGGAACGGAAGGGGGACTCGCGCTGAGCCACGGAGCGCGCAGAAGAAGAGAGGGGTCGATGAACGTCCACCCACTCGTCACCCCGGACTTGATCCGGCGCCTGCCTTTTATTCGCCAAGGCAAGGCGGGTCCCGGGACAAGCCCGGGATGACGAAGACAAAGAGAACAATCGAGATGATGAGATGATCAACGAAGCCCCCGCCCAGCCTGTCATCACGCCGGTGTCCCAGGCATATCGTCGCTATGCGCTGACGGTGCTGCTGATCATCTATATCCTCAATTTCCTCGACCGGCAGATCGTCTCGATCCTCGCCGAGCCGATCAAGAATGAGCTGCATCTTGCAGACTGGCAGCTTGGCGTGATGACGGGGCTCGCGTTCGCGCTTTTCTATACCGTGCTCGGCATTCCGATCGCGCGTTATGCCGAAACGGGCAATCGGCCGCGGATCATTGCCGTCGCGGCGGGGCTGTGGAGCCTATTCACGCTGGCGTGCGGGTTTGCGCAGAATTTTGCGCAGCTCGTCGCGTGCCGCATCGGCGTCGGGATCGGCGAAGCCGGATGCACCCCGCCGGCGCATTCGCTAATCACCGACTATACCCCGCGCGAAAAACGCGCCTCGGCGCTCGCCTATTATTCCTTGGGCATTCCGCTGGGCGGATTGCTCGGGTTGGCGCTCGGGGGCTTGATCGCCGACGCCTGGGGCTGGCGCACGGCGTTTCTGTTCGCGGGCGCGCCCGGCGTGTTGATGGCGGTCGTCGCGTGGACGACGCTGCGCGAGCCGCGCGGCCGGATGCTCGCCGATCTTGCCGCGCGCAAGGCGACGCGCCCCGACTTCAAGACTGCGATGGCCGAGATCCGCAGCAAGCGGACCTTCTGGCTGATCGCCTTTGCCGCCGCGATCAAGGCGTTCATCGGCTATGGCGCCGCCGCCTTCCTCGCGCCCTTCTTCTTCCGCAACCATGCGGCCGAGCTGACGCTGATCGCGTCCGATTTCGGGCTGGGACTGACGGGCTTCCTCGGCGTCGCGCTGGGGATTGTACTCGGGCTGACCGGGGCGCTCGGCACATGGATGGGCGGGCAGCTTGCCGACAAATATGGCGCGCGTGACCTGCGCGCCTATGTCTCCATCCCGGCAATTTCGACGTTGTGCGGCATTCCCTTTTACATCGCCGGACTGCTGACCGATTCAGCGGTGTTCGCGCTTTTCATGTTCGCTTTTCCGCCGGTGCTCAACACGCTCTGGTACGGCGCCGGGCTTGCCGCCGTGCAGGGGTTGGTGCAGCCGCAGACGCGCGCGACAGCATCGGCGGTGCTGCTCTTCATCATCAATCTGATCGGGCTGGGGCTGGGGCCGCTCGGGGTCGGCGCGGTTAGCGA
>JAURVS010000069.1 GCA_030655355.1 Sphingopyxis sp. | reverse complement strand
ACAGGCCGAATTTCGACGCCAGCGGGAATATGCCGACGAACAACGGCCACCAGGCGGTGAAGAAGATCGCCACGACCAGATTCAGCGCCGCGCTCGCGAACATCAGCGCCGCCCAGATCATCCCGAACCGGTCCATTACATCACCGACCAATGCCTGCTGTTCGGGCATTATATAGCGATTGAGCCAGCCCTTGCGAAGCATCACGCTGCCGACGATCAGATAGACGATCGTCGGCTTGGCCATCACGAACCGCGGATCGCCGGTAAAAAGCGTCGCGGCGGCCGTGAGCAGCACTGACGCCAGGCTGATCCATTGCAGCGCGGCGACCTTCTTGCCGCGTGCCAGTTCATAACCGACGACTGCGATCGCAACCGCGGTACCGGCAATCGTGGCGGCCACGATCCCCGCACCGGCAACGAGCAAAACAGCAAAGACGATGACGCCGAGCGAGTCGAACAGCATCGGCCCGAGTGCGTAGAGCAATGTCCTCATAAGCGCGTCCTTCCGACCCAATGTTTCCACTGTCAATATTGACGGCTCGGAGTGACAAGTCAACCCGAAATTGACATCGTCAACATTGCTACGTTAAGCGGCGGCATGACCAAGCCCTATCATCATGGCGACCTGCGCGCGGCGCTGCTTGAGGCGGCCGAAAACATCGTCAACCGCGATGGAGTTGCAGGCCTCACTTTGCGCGGCGTCGCGCGCGAGGTCGGCGCCTCGCACGCGTCCCCCAAAAATCATTTCGACGATCTGACCGGCCTCGTCAGCGAACTCGCGGCGGTGGGGTTCAACCGCTTCGCCGATCATATGCAAGCCGCGGCGGCCGAGCATCGGGCACCGCAGGACAAGCTCAACGCGATCGGCCGCGCTTATGTCGAATTCGCGCTTGCTGACCCCGGCCTGTTCCAGCTGATGTTCCGCGGCGAGCGTCTCGACAAGACGCGCCCCGCACTCCACGCCGCAATGCAGCGCGCCTTCGGCACGCTGACAGCTTCGGTCGCCGCCGCGCACGAAGGCGACCCCGACGCCGCGCGCGCCACCCGCGCGCATGCGGCGCGCGCGTGGAGTATGGTCCATGGCTTTGCGATCCTGCTACTCGACGAACGCCTCAATCCGCTGCTCGACGCGGGCACGCCGCAAGCCGATGCGCTGGCGCTGCTCGACGACATGCTGACGATGGATTGACGGCCGCCTTGCGCAAGCCCGCCTTCGGGCGCATGCTCACGGTCTGAGGCGGCGTGTTTGTCTCCTCCGCCGGGGGGCCAAGCCATGAAATATTCTGCCAGATTGTTCGCGACATTGGCGCTCGCACTGTCCAGCGCAACCGCCGCGGCGCAGGTGCCGCCCTTCCCCGCCAGCTTCAAATCGCAGGACGTCGCGGCCAATGGCACGACGCTGCATGTGCGCGTCGGCGGCAAGGGACCCGCGGTCGTCCTCCTGCACGGCTTTGGCGAGACCGGCGACATGTGGGCGCCGCTCGCCGCCAGCCTCGCGAAGAATCATACCGTCATCGTTCCCGACCTGCGCGGCATGGGCCTGTCGGCGCATCCCGCGGGGGGCTATGACAAGATGACGCAGGGGCGCGATATCGCCGCCGTCCTCACGCAGCTCAAGATCGACAAGTTCGCGCTGGTCACGCACGATATCGGCAATATGGTCGGCTTTGCGCTCGCTACGCAGCAACCCGAGCGCGTCACCCGTTTCGCGCTGCTCGACGCCCCCGTCCCCGGCGTGGGGCCATGGGACGAGATCCTCAAAAGCCCGCTGTTGTGGCATTTCCGGTTCGGCGGCCCCGACATGGAGCGGCTCGTCGCCGGCCGCGAGCGCATCTATCTAGACCGTTTCTGGAACGAATTCTCGGCCGATCCCAAGAAGTTCGACGAGCCGTCGCGCGAACATTATGCCAAACTCTATGCCCTGCCCGGCGCGATGCATTCGGGCTTCGCGCAATTCGGCGCGTTCGATCAGGATGCCGTCGACAATCGCGCCTGGCTCGCGACAGGCAAGCGGCTGACGATGCCGGTGCTCGGCATCGGCGGCGCTAGTTCGTTCGGTCCGACGATGGCGCTCGTCATGCGCTCCGCCGCGACCAACGTCAGCGAAGGCGTCATCCCGGGAGCGGGCCATTGGCTCATGGAAGAACAGCCCGAGGCGACGGTGAAGATGGTCGTCAACTTCCTCGACGCGCCCGCCTGATCTAGCGCAGCTTCACCTTCGCGGTCACCGACAGGCCGGGGCGCAGCTGTGTCAGCGCCGCCTGCCCCGGGTCGAGCCGGATCCGCACGCCGACGCGCTGGACGATCTTGGTGAAATTGCCCGAGCCGGGTTCGAACGGCAGCAAGGTGAACTCGCTCGCCGAGCCGGGCGCGAGGCTTTCGACAGTGCCGGTCAGCGGCGCGCCGCCCAGCGCATCGACTTCGACCTCGGCCTTTTGGCCGGGCCGCATCTCGCGCGTCTGCGTTTCCTTGAAATTGGCGACGACATAGATCGAGCGCACCGGAACGACCGACAGCAGCCGCGATCCCGGCTGAACATAATCGCCGACCTGGATGCGCCGGTTGCCGACGACGCCGTCGATCGGCGCCGCGACAAGCGTATGGCCGCGGTCGAGCTTCGCGAGCGCCAGCGCAGCACGCGCCTTCGCCGCGGCAGCTTCGGCGGCCTTGACATGCGCCTGCAGGATCGGCCCCCGCGCGCGCGTCACCGACGCTTCCTCGATACTGGCACCTAGGTCGGCACGCGACCGCTGCGCCGCCGATGCCGCACCGACCGCCGTGGCATTGACCTGCTCGGCGTCGCGCCGCGTCACAAAACCATCAACGAGCAGCGCATTATAGCGCCGCCGATCGGCCGATGCGCGCGCGGATTCGGCGTCGGCCGCGGCGATTTGCGTGTTGATCGATCGGATATGTGCCGCCGCAAGCCGCTGATCGGCACCGAGCGAGGCGAGCGTGGCGCGCGCGGTCGCGACCTGTGCATCGGCGTCGGCAACCGCGGCCTCCGCCGCCATGACCTGCGTTTCATAGTCGCGCACATCGATGCGGACGAGCGGGTCGCCCGCGCGCACCGCTTGATTGTCGCGCACCAGCACCGCGGTCACCAGCCCGCCCACACGCGGCGCGACTTCGCTCGCATCGGCCTGCAGATAGGCATTGTCGGTGGACTCTGAGGTCCGCGGCGCGGTCAGCCACCAGATGCCGAAAGCCGCGACGACAAGCGCGATCAGCCCGACCACGCCCGCCTTGCGCGGCACCGCGAAGTGCGTCTTGACCGGCGCGTCGGCCGCGAAGCTCGCCGGAGCATTCACGGATTGATCACCAGCAACGTCGAAGTTGCGGTCGCGAGCAGCCGCCCAGTCTCGTCGGTCAGCTTTGCCTCCGAATAAGCGACGCGGCGGCCGATCGAGATCACCCGCCCCTCGGCGCGCACCTTGCCCGTCGCCCCGGTCATCGCCTTCAGGTAGGACGTCTTCAGTTCGAGCGTCGTCATCGCCTGACCGTCTGAAAGCTTGGTCACGACTGCGATTCCGCACGCGGAATCGAGCAATGTCGCCGCATAGCCGCCATGGACGATCCCCATCGGATTATAATGTTCGGGCCCCGGCACGCCCTCGAACGCCGCCCATCCGTCACCCGCATCGACAAGTTGAAAACCCAGCGTATCGCCAATCGGCGGGCGCCCGCCCGATGCGATCATGCTCTTCACTTTCGCGAGCGTCATTGCTGTGTCTCCAAACCATAGCGGGCAATAATGCTGGCGTGCGTATCGGCGAGCAGCGCGTCGGACAGCCCCGGGTCGCCGACTGCGCGCGCCAGTGCGACGCCGCCGACGAGCTGCGCGAGCAACGCATGCGATTCCGCGGCCGGATCACCATAGCCAATCTGCTCCAGCGGCGCGGCAAGACGTCGGGCAATCCCCTCGACCCCCGTGCCAAAGCGTTCGCGCGTCGCGGGCTGCGAACGCGCAAAATCGCCCGACAGCGTCGGTAAGGGACAGCCCCGATCGCGGCTGTCGCGGTGCGCGGGCGACAGATAGAAATCGACATAGGCGCGCAGCACCTGCCGGGGTTCGCCCGCTGCATCGATCCGTTCGGTGCGCTTGCGGGCATCGGCGAACATCGTTCCGATCGCCTCTTTCACAAGCGCATCTTTCGACGGGAAATGAGCATAGAATCCACCGTGGGTCAGCCCGGCACGCGCCATGATGCCTGAGACTGCGACATTGTCAGGCCCCTTTGCGCGAATCTCTTTCGCCGCTTCTTTCAACACCCGATCGCGGGTTTCTGCCTTGTGGCCACTTGAATAGCGCACTTGCTTCTCCTTTTATATGACGCATATAATATAAAGACGACAGGACACAAGACCCATGGCCTCCATCCCGCTTCCACCCGGCGCCAACTCTGCGACCGATGACGCGCCGTTCAATCCGGCGGCGATGTCCGACGCCCGCAAATATCTGATCTTTGCGGTGATGGCGTTTGGGCAGTTCATGGCGCTGATCGACATTCAGATCGTCGCCGCCTCGCTCAACGAAGTGCAGGCGGGATTGAGCGCGGGGCCCGACGAAATCAGCTGGGTCCAGACCGCCTATCTGATGGCCGAGCTGGTGATGATCCCCTTCTCCGCCTTTCTCGCGCAGGCGCTGTCGACGCGCTGGCTGTTCGCGACCTCGGCTGCGCTGTTCACCATCGCGTCGATGCTTTGCGGGCTAGCGTGGAATATCGAATCGATGATCCTGTTTCGCGCCGTCCAGGGCTTTGTCGGCGGCGCGATGATCCCGACGGTGTTCGCGACAGGCTATATGTTGTTCGAGGGCAAACAGCGCGCGATGATCCCTGCGATCCTCGGCATGGTGTCGGTACTGGCGCCTACCTTGGGGCCGACCGTCGGCGGCTGGATCACCGACGCAATGGGCTGGCGGTGGGTGTTTTTCATCAACGTCGTGCCCGGCGCCGCGGTAACGCTTGCGATCGTCGCGCTGGTCAAGATCGACAAGCCCAATCTGCCGATGCTGCGCCGCATCGACTGGGTCCATCTCGGCTCGATGGCGATCTTCCTCGCCGGCCTTGAATATGTGCTCGAGGAGGGCCCGAAGCATGAATGGTTCAGCGAGCCGTCGATTTCGATCGCGGCCTGGCTATCGTTCGTCGCCTTCGGGCTGTTCCTCGAACGCTCGTTCCGCTCCGACGGGCCGATCGTAAAGCTCACGCCGTTTCGCAAACCGACCTTTGCCTTCGCGTGCGTCTTCAATCTCGTGATCGGGTTCGGCCTTTACTCGAGCACCTATCTCGTGCCGATCTTCCTCGGCCGTGTGCAGGGCTATAATGCGTCGGAGATCGGCACGACCGTGTTCATCTCGGGGATCGCGCAGCTGATCGGCGTTCCGCTCGCCGCCATCTTGTCGCAGCGCGCCGACCCGCGCATCGTCATCACCTTCGGGCTCAGCCTGTTCGCCGTGGGACTCTGGATGTTCAGCTTCATGACTCCCGAATGGGGCTTTGCGGCTTTATTCTGGCCGCAGGTCGTGCGCAGTTTCGCGATCATGCTGTGCATCGTGCCCTCGGTCGGACTCGCGCTCGGAAATTTTGAAGGACCCGAGCTGCGCTATGCCTCGGGCCTGTTCAACCTGATGCGCAATCTCGGCGGCGCGATCGGCATCGCGCTCGTCAACACCTGGCTCGGCGACAATATGCGGCTTCATATGCTGCGCCTTTCGGAAGCGCTCGGCCGGTCGAGCGAAGCGGCGAACGAAGCCGCATCAGGGCTGGCGCAGCATATCGGCCATTATGTCTCGGACCCCGCGCTCGCCGCGCAGATGGCGGGATCGACGCTCGCCCGTATCGT
>JAURVS010000185.1 GCA_030655355.1 Sphingopyxis sp. | reverse complement strand
TTGATGGACGAAAGCTACAAGATCGCGATCACGCGACTGGGCGACCGCATTCGTGTCGGCGGAATGGCGGAGATTTCAGGCTACAACAACGCCCTGCCCGAACGCCGACGCGCGACGCTCGTTCATTCGCTTACGGAGTTGTTCCCGAACGCAGGCGATATCGACGCCGCCAGCTATTGGTCGGGGCTTAGACCTATGACGCCCGACGGCACGCCCGTTATCGGCGAGACCCCTTACGACAATCTCTTCCTCAACACCGGTCACGGCACATTGGGCTGGACAATGGCCTGCGGGTCGGGCCGGCTGATTGCCGATCTCGTCAGCGGCCGCGCTCCCGAAATCGAGGCTTCCGATCTTTCAATAGCGCGCTATGCCGCACTCTGATTACGTCAACCGGTCGAAAGGAAAAGACATGACCATTACCCGCATCCAGGCCGGCCCCCGCATGAGCCAGGCAGTTATCCATGGCGACACCATCTATCTTGCAGGCCAAGTCGGCGCGCCCGGCGAAAGCGTCACGAACCAGACGCAGGCGATACTCGGTCAAATCGAGGCGTTGCTGGCGGAAGCGGGTTCGGACAAGGCCAAGATCCTGTCGTCGACAATCTGGCTCGCAGATATGGCGGACTTTGCTGAAATGAATGCGGTCTGGGACAAATGGATTGACGGAAAGGACGCGCCTGCTCGTGCGACCGGCGAGGCCAAGCTCGCGACGCCCGCCTATAAGGTCGAAATCATCGTCATCGCAGCGCGATGACGATCATGCTCCCAAGATGCGCCGAACCTGTCTCCAATCATCGACGTTGCAGTCGATCTGATCGTGAGCGGACCGCAAGCTTTTAAACTGACAGTCGAGAATGGCAGGCGGTCCAATCGTGAACCTGTAACATCAATAGGCGCGGTGGACGCCGTTGAGCCCGCCGAAAGATGGTCATCGAACGCGTTGGACATAGTCTTTCGGCGGCGAACAGCTCGCTATCATTCGAGGACCGTTCTACACGCCGCCAGACCCGAAGCGGCGCTCGCGTTCTCGCTGACTTGGCGCCGCAGCTTTTGAGCCAGCCTCGCGCTCGCGCCGCTCTTCGCGGCCAGTTTGGCACCATACCGCATCACCGTGCGGGATCCTTCCAGCGATGCGCTTGCATGATCGCGGGAAGCCTCTCCCCCGCCACAAATTATGCGGCGCGCGGCGATCGCCAAATGGCTCGCCGTCGCCATGACGGCCGACCCTATTTTCGGATTTAACTGAGGTAGCGGAGAGCCTTCGCATCGAACCAAGACTTCCCACATTTCTTCCCACGTTCAAAATTGGACAGAAGTGGATCGGTGTGGACAGTCCAGGCCGCGATTCACGGCTGCGAGCAGCAGAAGCCCTGGACTCTTCGGACGCAACTAGGATGTGTGGGGATTGGGATATGGTGGACAGGGCTGGATTCGAACCAGCGTACGGAAACCCGGGCAGATTTACAGTCTGCTGCCTTTAACCACTCGGCCACCTGTCCATGGGGTCCGCTTTGGGAAGCGGTCCAATGGCGAAACGAGGCTTGCCTGTCAA
>JAURVS010000182.1 GCA_030655355.1 Sphingopyxis sp. | reverse complement strand
CAAGCCGTTCAAACTCGACGAAGTGAAGGAAGCCCTGCACGAAGTCGGTGTCAGCGGCATCACCGTCACCGAAGCCAAGGGTTTCGGTCGCCAGAAGGGTCATACCGAACTCTATCGCGGCGCCGAATATGTCGTCGACTTCCTGCCGAAGGTGAAGCTGGAAGTCATCGTCGAAGACTCGATGGCCGAGCGCGTCGTGGAGGCAATCGCCGCCGCTGCGCAGACCGGCCGAATCGGCGACGGCAAGATCTTCGTCATTCCGGTCGAGACGGCCCTTCGCATCCGCACCGGTGAGCGCAACGAGGATGCGCTTTAATCTTTCGCACTTTTCCCAAACCCGACAATCCCCGGCACGCCGGACCATTTCGCAAGAAGGAAGCATAGACCATGGCTACGAAGCCCAAGGACATCATCGCGCGGATCAAGGAAAACGACATCGAATGGGTCGACCTGCGCTTCACCGACCCCAAGGGCAAGTGGCAGCATCTGACGATGGTCGCATCGATCCTCGGTGAGGATGAACTCGAAGACGGCCTGATGTTCGACGGTTCGTCGATCGAAGGCTGGAAAGCGATCAACGAGTCGGACATGATCCTCAAGCCCGACCTCGATGCCGTCTATGACGATCCTTTCTCGGCTACCCCGATGCTCGTGATCTTCTGCGACATCGTCGAGCCGTCGACCGGCGAAGGCTATGCCCGCGACCCGCGCACGACCGCGAAGCGCGCCGAGGCCTATGTCGCCACGACCGGTATCGGCGACACCGTCTATGTCGGCCCCGAAGCCGAATTCTTCATGTTCGACGATGTCCGCTTCGAAACCGGATACAACAAGTCGGGTTTCGAGATCGACGATATCGAACTGCCGACGAACACCGGCCGCAGCTATGAAGGCGGGAACCTCGGTCACCGTCCGCGCGCCAAGGGCGGTTATTTCCCTGTCGCGCCGGTCGACAGCGCCGTCGACATCCGCGCCGAAATGGTTTCGACGATGCTCGAACTCGGCCTGCCCTGCGACAAGCATCACCATGAAGTCGCCGCTGCGCAGCATGAGCTTGGCCTGACCTTCGGCACGCTCACCGAAACCGCCGACCGCATGCAGATCTATAAATATGTCGTGCACCAGGTCGCGCATGCCTATGGCAAGAGCGCAACCTTCATGCCGAAGCCGATCAAGGACGACAACGGCAGCGGCATGCACACGCACATCTCGATCTGGGAAAAGGGCAAGCCGCTCTTCGCCGGCAACGGCTATGCGGGCCTCAGTGACATGTGCCTCTATTTCATCGGTGGCGTGGTCAAGCATGCCAAGGCTTTGAACGCCTTCACCAACCCGACGACGAACAGCTACAAGCGCCTCGTCCCCGGTTTCGAAGCCCCGGTGCTGCTCGCTTATTCGAGCCGCAACCGTTCGGCTTCGTGCCGCATCCCTTATGGTGCCGGCGCCAAGTCGAAGCGCGTCGAGTTCCGTTTCCCCGACGCGATGGCCAACCCCTATCTTTGCTATTCGGCGCTGCTGATGGCGGGCCTCGACGGCATTCAGAACAAGATCCACCCGGGCGACCCGATGGACAAGAATCTGTACGACCTGCCGCCCGAGGAACTGGCCGAAGTCCCGACCGTGTGCGCCAGCCTGCGCGAAGCGCTCGACAGCCTGCTCGCCGACCACGACTTCCTGCTCAAGGGCGACGTCTTCTCGAAGGACCAGATCGAAGCCTATGTCGAGCTGAAGTGGGACGAAGTCTATCGTTTCGAACAGACGCCGAGCCCGGTCGAGTTCGACATGTACTACAGCGCCTGATCCCAAAGATCAGCGACGCTAAGGGAGGGCGTCCGGTTCGGGGGAACCGGGCGCCCTTTTCGTATCAGCGCGTCATCATCCCGCGGCGCCCGATCGCGACGAAGGCGCCGACGAGCATCATCGCGGCCAGCGTCGTGACCACATCGATCGGGGTCAGCGCCACCACGCCCCAACCGAGAAAATCGGCGGCGGCCCACAAGGTCAACAGCAGCCAGCTCAAGCCGAAAGCCCATGCACAGCCTTCCAGTCCCAGCTGACGGTTGAGCTCGTCATAGGCCCCCTGCCACCGCCACGACGCAAAGGCGCCGCCGACAAGGACGATCAGCAACACGCCCATCGCCGCGGTCGCCGACACCGGACCCGCGGCAAAGCCGGGGCCGCGGGCGAGTGCCAACAAGAAGAACGCCAGCGCCAGCGCGCCCATGACGAGTACCGACAGCAACATGCCGCTCCGCTCCTCACGCAATTCGTCGGCGTCAGCAACATTGAGCAATGTCGCGCCAGCGCGCGGCGCCGCGAGGCCGAAGCCGACAAGCGCCGCCATCAGCCCATAGACCAAGCCGACGGCGCCCAGCGCGACGCGTGATGGCCCCATCGCATCGAGCAGTTCCGATCCCGCGACGGCGAGCACCGCCGACATCGCGCCAGCGCCCACCAATGCCCCAACCATCATTCGAACTCCCGATCGCTTCCAGGTCGCGACATTATCCTGCGTCATGGTGCTCATCATCCTTCCTCCGGAGTCCAATGGTCAATAAACAGCGCGCGCACCTCGAGTCCGAACAGGCCCGACATGCGCAGCGCGAGGGGCAGGCTGGGGTCGTATTTGTCGGTTTCCACAGCGTTGATCGTCTGGCGCGAGACGCCCAGACGGCGAGCCAGTTCTCCCTGACTCCACCCAGCCGCCTCGCGATATTCGCGAACCCGATTTTCCAACTTCCTCTCCCCGCCTGTAAAGATATCTTTACAGATACAGATCGCACCTGTCCAACACTCTTTACACCTCATATGCGAAATTCAGCCTGCAATTACGCTTTGGTAAGTCATGAGCGCTATGCCGGGGCAGATTTTCCGGGGGGGCGTTTCCATGGTGCGTATGATGATAGCGATCGCTGCGATGTTGCTGGCGACTGGCTGCGGCAAGATCGCGGAACTGGCGAACCAGACCCGGACTGTCGCCGCGCCGCGTGAAGAGGTCTTTGCCAAGATGTTTGGCGACGGGACCGCGTTCACCGGCCTGCCGCTTGTCACCAACGGCGGCTCGACCCGGCTTTACGAACTTGTCGCGCAAAAAGGCGAACCGGGGTTCGAGCAAATGGTGCCCGACGAACGCCCCGACGCGTACAAGATCAAGATTGCGGTCGCGATGGAAATTCCGCGCGAAGCGCATCTGATCTATAGCGTCGATGACGGCGCGCTGACCACGGGACTGAAATTCACTTTCGAAGAACTCGCGCCCGATCGCACCAAAGTAGCATTTACGATCGATGATTTGACCGGAACGGGCACACAGGGTCTGGTCGTAAACCGCTCGGCGCTGCAGAAAATCGCACGCGATGCGTTGAACAAGCTCGACGACTTCAAAGAGGTCAAAGAGCCCGGCTGAGACAGTCTGATTCTGATATATATGTTGGTAAATCAGCGAGGTTGCGATCCTTGCCGATGGGTGACAGGCTGCACGCCGGGTTCGTTTAATTGCGAAAGGCTGTTTGCCCATGCGGATGCGCGTTTTAGTCGCTCTTACGTCACTTATGCTGGCTTCGTGCGGGGGTGGGGGAAGCAGCGGAGGGGGTGGAGGGACGCCGCCTCCCGCGTCTAACTCGCCTCCGACCTTCACGTCGGGGCAGACGGCGAGTGTCGCCGAAAACACGACCGCGGCTTATCAGGCCACCGCGACCGATCCCAATGGCGATGCCCTGACATTCACCATTGATGGCGGCACCGACGCTTCGCTCTTCTCGATTACGACGGCGGGCGCGCTCCGGTTCAACGCCGCGCCGAATTTTTCCGCGCCTGCCGATGCCGATCGCAACAATATCTACAACGTCCAGATCCGCGTCAGCGACGGAGCCGCGAGCGCGACGCTGATCGTGAACATCACCGTGACCAACGTCGCCGACGGAATCTCGGTCGAACTCGTCGCTCCCCTTGGATCCACCGGTTTCACCCGCCCCGTTTATGTTGCGCCGATTCCCGGCGACAACAACAATGTCTATGTCGTGGAAAATGGTGGCGGCATCTACCGATTCAATCCGACGACGGGCAGCAGCACACGGGTCCTCAACATCACCGATCTTTCGTCGGGCGGCGAACGTGGGCTGCTGGGGCTCGCAGTCAATCCCAATAATGCGAACCAGCTGATGGTCGTCGCGACCGGGCCCGACGGCTCTGTGCAGGTCCGGCGCTATACGCTGGGCACAGCGTCGCCGGAGACGACCTATATAACCGCCCTGTCGGTGCCTCACGCCGACACGCCCAACCATAATGGCGGCTGGATCGGCTATGGCCCCGATGGCAACATCTATGTCGCCATCGGCGATGGCGCTACGGGCGGCGACCCCGCGCAGGACACGAACTCGCGCCTTGGCAAAATCTTGCGCCTCGCCGTCGATCCTGCAAACGCCAACCGTTTCGTTCCGGCGCCGGGCAACCCCTATATCGGCGGCGGCGGCGATCCCTATGTCTTCGCGCGCGGTCTCCGCAATCCATTCCGTGCGTCTTTCAACGGATCGACGCTGGTAATCGCCGACGTCGGCGAGAATACGATCGAAGAAATCAACATGCTGCCGATTGGGACGCCGGGGCTCAATTTCGGTTGGCCCTTCATGGAAGGGACGCGTCCCTATCGCGGCACGGCTCCGAGCGGTCTGACCCCGCCGGTTGCCGAATATAATACCGGCACTCTGGGCCGCAGCATCATCGGGGGCTATGTCTATCGCGGGCCGATCGCGTCGCTTCGCGGCCAATATGTCTTCGGCGACTTCGTCTCGGCCAATGTGTGGACGCTGCCCTTCGCCGACTTCGTGCAAGGACAGACAATCCCCTCGTCGCGCTTCGCGAACCGCAACGACGACTTCCGTCCGAATACCGACACACTCAGGCAACTTGCTTCCTTCGGCGAAGATAATGCCGGCAATCTCTTTATCATCAGCGTCTCGGGCAACGTCTTCATGGTGCGCCCGCGAAATTGACGCGGGTTCCGCTTCCTTCGCACCGCGAAGGAAGCGGCCTGCAGCTATCCCTCGTCGAATTGTTCGCCTGACTCCGGCTGATGGCTTGCCCCTGCCGTCCCCGCACGCCACAAGCGGGCGCGAAGGAGTCGTCCATGAAATCGCTGTCTTTTGCCGCTCTGATCGCCTTGCAACTCGCGATCGCTCCCGTTGTCGCCGCAAAGCTCAGCCCGGCCGAAACAAAGATGGCGAAGACGGTCGATGCCGAGCAGGCACGCAGCCTCGCGCTGCTCGAGAAACTGGTCAATCAGAACAGCGGCTCGCTCAATCTCCAAGGCGTCGAGAAGGTCGGCCAGATGATGCGCGCCGAACTCGAGCCGCTGGGCTTCAAGGTCGAATGGAAACCGATGGCCGACACCGGCCGCGCCGGGCATCTGATCGCGACGCACAGCGGCCGGCCCGACGCCAAGCGCCTGCTTCTGATCGCGCATCTCGACACGGTGTTCGAACCCGACTCGCCGTTCCAGAAATTCACGCGCAAGGGCGATATGGGCGAAGGCCCGGGCGCGGGTGACGACAAGGGCGGAATGGTCGTGATCGTTGCCGCGCTGCGCGCGATGGAGGCGGCAGGCACGCTCAAGGGCGCGAATATCGAAATCCATATGACCGGCGACGAGGAGGATTCGGGCAGCCCGATCGAAAAGGCGCGCGCCGACCTGATCGACGCAGGCAAGCGCAGCGACGTCGCGCTCGATTTCGAGGGGCTTGTCCGCGACAATGGCGCCGATATGGGGTCGGTCGCGCGGCGTTCGTCGGACAGCTGGAAAGTGATTGCGACCGGCACCGCGAGCCACAGCTCGGGAATCTTCAGCGCCGCGGCGGGCGATGGCGCGATCTACGAAATTACGCGGATCATCCAGCGTTTTCGCACCGAGCTTCCCGAGCCCAATCTGACCTTCAACGTCGGTCTGATCGCAGGCGGGCAACAGGCCGAGCTCGACGCGGCGGGCATCCGCGCCACCGCAAACGGCAAAACGAACATCATCCCGGCAATCGCGATCGCGCGCGGCGACCTCAGGGCGTTGTCACCCGAACAGATCAGCCGCGTGAAAGCCAAGATGACCGCAATTGTCGCCGAACATGCGCCCGGCACCGATGCAAAAATCAGCTTCGATCCCGGCGGCTATCCACCGATGGCACCGACCGATGGCAATCGCGCGCTGCTCACCAAGCTCAACGGCGTGAACCGCGACCTCGGGCTCGCCGAAATGGCGCCGCTCGACCCGCTGAAGCGCGGCGCGGGCGACATCAGCTTCGTCGCTGCCGATGTCGATGGCCTTGCAGGACTTGGCCCGCATAGCACCGGCGACCATGCGCCCGGCGAAGCAGTCGACATTCCGAGCATCGCGCGTCAGGCGACCCGCGCCGCCATATTGATTTCACGGCTGTCTGCTGAAAAGCGCTGAGCCGTCACCTTTGGCAGTTGGCGCAACTTGATTCATTCGCCACAGTGATTAGGTAGCAATCCGAGACGTAAATCCACGCCGATTGGGAGAGAAAAAATGAGCGACACCGCAACGCACCTCAAGCAGAATTACATCGGCGGCCAATGGGTCGACAGCAAGGGCGGCAAGTCGCACGACGTGATCAACCCGGCGACCGAAGAAGCCGCGTCGACGATCGTCCTCGGCACCGCCGCCGACGTTGACGATGCCGTCGCTGCGGCGCGCGCAGCGCTCAAGAGCTGGTCGCAGACGAGCCGCGAAGAGCGCCTCGAGCTGCTGGGCCGCATCGTCGAAGAATATAAGAAGCGCGGCGCCGATCTTGCCAAATCGATGGCGAGCGAAATGGGCGCCCCCGTCAGCTTCGCGGGCACCGCACAAGTCGGCGCCGGCATCGGCGGCTTCCTCGGCACGATTGCCGCGCTCAAGGATTTCAGCTTCACCGAAAAATATGCCGCGGGCATCATCGCCTATGAACCGATCGGTGTCGTCGGCATGATCACGCCGTGGAACTGGCCGCTCAACCAGATCGCGCTCAAGGTCGCCCCCGCGCTCGCCGCCGGCAATACGATGGTGCTCAAGCCGTCGGAAGAATGCCCCGGTAACGCAACGATCTTTGCCGAAATCCTCGACGCTGCGGGCGTGCCCCCGGGCGTGTTCAACCTCGTTCAGGGCGATGGCCCGACCGTCGGCAACGCGATCAGCGCGCACCCCGGAATCGAGATGGTGAGCTTCACCGGTTCGACCCGCGCCGGCATCCTCGTCGCCAAGGCGGCCGCCGACACCGTCAAGCGCGTCCATCAGGAACTCGGCGGCAAGTCGCCGAACATCGTCCTGCCCGACGCCGACTTCGCTGCGGTTCTGCCGCCGACGGTACAGGGCGTGCTGGTCAACACCGGCCAGAGCTGCATCGCGCCGACGCGCATCCTCGTCCAGAAGGATCGCGAAGCCGAGGCCGTTGGCGTGATCAAGGCGATGTTCGACGGCACCTCGGTCGGCGATCCGCAGGCCGAAGGCGGCCATATCGGTCCCGTCGTCAACAAGGCGCAGTTCGACAAGATCCAGGATCTGATCCAGTCGGCGATCGACGAAGGCGCGACGTTAGAGACCGGCGGCACTGGCCTCCCCTCGAACGTCAACCGCGGCTATTATATCAAGCCGACGGTCTTCTCGGGCGTCACGCGCACCATGCGCATCGCCAATGAGGAAATCTTTGGCCCCGTCGCAACGGTGATGGCTTATGGCGATCTCGACGAAGCCGTCGACATCGCCAACGACACCGAATATGGCCTCTCGGCCGTGATCTCGGGCGATCCGGCCAAAGCCGCCGCCGTCGCTCCGAAGCTGCGCGCCGGTATGGTCGCGGTCAACGCATGGGGCCCCGGTCCCGGCGCGGCATTCGGCGGCTATAAGGCGTCGGGCAACGGCCGCGAAGGCGGCGTGTTCGGGCTGAAGGACTTTATGGAAGTGAAGTCGATCAGCGGCATTCCGGGCTGACAACATCTTCCCCCCCCCTCCCGCTTGCGGGAGGGGGGGGGAGCGCCTGTAGCGTCACAACCCCTCCCCGCTACGACTAGCGGGCAATCTCGCAAGTCTCACTGCCCCTCCCGCTTGCGGGAGGGGTTTTGCATTGCGCTAACTCCCGCTAAGCGCTTTGGCATGACCCGCTCCCCACTCGCCCCCGCCGCCTTCCCTGCTCTCCCCGAAATCGCCGGGGTGACGCGCCGCGTCGCGCGCGCGCAGTACAAGAATTGGGATCGCTGCGACCTGACCTATGTCGAGCTCGTACCGGGCACCACCGTCGCGGGCGTGTTCACGCGCAATGTCTGCTGCTCGTCCGAGGTCGAACTCGGCCGCGAGCAGGTAAAGGGCGGGAAGGGCCGCGCGCTCATCGTCAACGCGGGCAACAGCAATGCCTTCACCGGCTATCTCGGCCGCGAGGCGGTCGAACAGATCATGGCGCAGGTCGCAGATCATCTCGGCTGCGACGCGAACGAAGTCTTCGTGAGCTCGACCGGCGTGATCGGCGTGCCTCTGCCCAAGGACAAGGCGCGCGCCGGAGTCGAAACTGCGCTCACTGCAGCGCCCTGCTCATGGGAAGCCGCCGCCGATACCATCTGCACGACCGACACTTTCCCCAAAGGTTCGGCCGCGAGCGCGATCGTCGGCGACATCAGCGTCCATGTCGCAGGGATCGTCAAGGGATCGGGGATGATCGCCCCCGACATGGCGACGATGCTCGGCTATATCTTCACTGACGCCGCGGTCGCCCCCGCGCTGTTGCAAGATATGCTGAGCGAGGCCACCGGCGGCAGCTTCAACAGCATCACCGTCGACAGCGACACGTCGACCAGCGACACGGTGCTGCTCTTTGCCACGGGACAGGCGGGCAACGCCCCGCTGACCACGCGCGACGATCCGGGCGCCGACGCGCTGTACGCCGCGATCCGCGAAGTCGCGCTCGACCTAGCGCACCAGGTCGTGCGCGACGGCGAAGGCGCGTCGAAATTCCTCGAGATACAGGTGACCGGCGCCACCAGCGACGACAGCGCGAAGCGCGTCGCGCTCGCGATCGCCAATTCGCCCTTGGTGAAGACCGCAATCGCGGGCGAGGATGCGCACTGGGGCCGCGTCGTGATGGCGGTGGGCAAGGCGGGCGAACCCGCCGACCGCGACAGGCTCGCGATC
>JAURVS010000178.1 GCA_030655355.1 Sphingopyxis sp. | reverse complement strand
TTCCTCTATGGCGCCGCGATCGACAAGATGGCGCCGGGGATGGAAGACGGTGTCGCGCTCGCGATCGGGCTGGTGCTCGCATATGCCGGGGCGCGCTTCGCCGGCGTGCTGTTCGACAATCTGCGCAACGTCGTGTTCGAGCGGGTCGGGCAGGATGCAACGCGCGAGCTTGCGATCACGACCTTTAGCCATCTTCATGCGTTGAGCCTGCGCTTCCATCTCGCGCGGCGGACGGGCGAGGTCACCAAGGTGATCGAACGGGGCACGAAGAGCATCGACACGATGCTCTATTTCCTGCTGTTCAACATCGCGCCGACGATTATCGAGCTGGCCGCGGTGCTGATCATCTTCTGGACCAAGTTCAGCTTCGGGCTGGCGAGTGCGACCGCGCTGATGGTCGTCGTCTATATTATCTTCACGCGCAAGGTGACCGACTGGCGCAATGCGCTGCGCACGCGGATGAACGATCTCGACACGCTGACGATCGGGCGCAGCGTCGACAGCCTGCTCAATTATGAGACGGTCAAATATTTCGGCGCCGAAGAGCGCGAGGAAGCGCGCTATCGCGACGTCGCCGACCAATATGCGCGCGCCGCGGTCAAAAGCGAAAACAGCCTTGCCTGGCTGAACATCGGGCAGAGTCTCGTCACCAACGCCGCGCTGGCGGGGGCGATGGCGTATACGGTGTGGGGATGGTCGCAGGGCGAATATAAGGTCGGCGACGTCGTGCTGGTGAACACATTGCTCGCACAGCTGTTCCGCCCGCTCGACATGCTCGGCATGGTCTATCGCGTAATCCGCCAAGGGCTGATCGACATGGAGGCGATGTTCCGGCTGATCGACACGCCGTCCGAGATCAGCGACGCGCCGGGCGCGTGGCCGCTGGTGGTGAATGGTGGCGCGGTGGCGTTCGAGAATGTCGTCTTCGGCTATGAACCCGACCGCACGATCCTGAACGGCGTGAGCTTTGCCGTCGGCGCGGGCGAGACGCTGGCTATCGTCGGCCCGTCGGGCGCGGGCAAGTCGACGATCGCAAGACTGCTCTTCCGCTTTTACGATCCGCAGAGCGGGCGCGTGCTGATCGACGATCAGGATATCGCGCAGGTGACGCAAAAGAGCCTGCGCGCCGAGATCGGCATTGTCCCGCAGGACACGGTGCTGTTCAACGACAGCATCGGCTATAATATCGCCTATGGCCGCGAAGGCGCGCGCGCCGACGAGATTACCGCAGCGGCCGAGGGCGCCGCGATCGACAGTTTCATTTCGATTCTGCCGCAAGGCTATGACACCGAAGTCGGCGAGCGCGGGTTGAAGCTGTCGGGCGGCGAGAAACAGCGCGTCGCGATCGCCCGCACTCTGCTCAAGAACCCGCCCGTGCTGATCCTCGACGAAGCGACAAGCGCGCTCGACAGCCGCACCGAGGCAGCGATCCAGGACACGCTCGAACGCATCGCCGCGCGCCGCACGACGCTAGTGATCGCGCACCGCCTGTCGACCGTGGTGAACGCCGACCGGATCATCGTCCTCGACAAGGGCCGCGTCGCCGAGACGGGGACGCACGACCAACTGCTGCGTATGCGCGGGCTGTATGCCGATATGTGGGCGCGGCAGCAGGCTGAGAAGGAAGAGGGGACGGTTTAGGGCCGACCTCAGATGACCAGATGTTTGGATGCCGAAATATGAAATGGCGCGGGACTTGCCAGAATAGCGTCGGGGACCGGGCGACTATTCGCGTTACACATCACATCAACGCGGTCGAGATTACCCGTTCCATTGATCGACAACATGATTTCGAGCTGTCCAATTGTGTCGATGGCGAAATCGGCGCTGAAAACGACGCCACTACGCTTTGCCTTGCGGGCCAGCGGCGGCGTCCCGACTTGGACTTGAACGCTGAAACTGTTGCAGCCGCACGCGCAATATTCTCCAAACTCGGCACCCTCAAACTGTTGTGCCAGTCGTTCCTGATTAGGAAAACCGCACCGGGAGATTATGAAATCGCGCCAATAGGCGGCCTGATCGGGTCCGTTGGGCATGCCAAAACATTAGAACAGTTGATGACGGACAGCAACGGCGTCCATCAAGCCGCATCCCAATAGGGCGGGTCGCCGAAGGCTTGTTTCAGATGGTCGCGTAGCGCGCGCAATTTGGTTGAGGGGTCGCGGCCTTGCGCGTGGGCCATGTAGATCCATTCTTCGTCGGCGACGAGATCGAGCGGGACGTTGACGAGCGTGCCGGCCTTGATCGCGGGGGCGGCGATGAAGGCGGGGAGCATGGCGAGGCCGAGGCCGGCGATCACCGCGTCGCGGATCAT
>JAURVS010000169.1 GCA_030655355.1 Sphingopyxis sp. | reverse complement strand
GTCTCGGTGCCGGGCTTCCTCCTCGTCGTCGGCGAAGTCGTCATCGGGCTTGCGATGGGCTTCGTCCTCCAGATGGGCCTCGCCGCCGCGCTGCTGGCGGGCGAGTCGATCAGCAACGCAATGGGCCTCGGCTTCGCATCGATGGTCGATCCGTTGAGCGGCGCATCGAGTTCGGCGATCGGCCAATTTCTGTCGATGCTCGCGACCGCGCTCTTTCTCGCGGCCGACGGCCATCTCGTGCTGATCAGCATCATCGTCGACAGCTATGTCGCTTTGCCTCCGGGCAACGCCTTTCCCTCGTTCGAGGCCATTGGCGGGCTTATTCGTTTCGGCAGCCTGATGTTTGCCGCCGGTCTGACGATCGCGATGCCCGTCGGCTTCGTGCTGATCCTCGTCCAGATGATCATGGGGGTGATCGGCCGATCGGCGCCTGCGCTCAACCTGTTCGCAGTCGGCATCCCCGCGACTTTGCTCGCCGGGATTGTCCTGCTCGGCGTTGCGACGCCGGCGATGGCCGAGGCGATCGCGCGCATCCTCTCGGACGCGCTCGATGCCGCGCGCATGATCGCCGGGATCTGACGATGGCGAGCACGACCGAAAAGGACCAGAAAACCGAACAGCCGACCGCAAAGAAGCTGTCGGATTCGAAGGGCGAAGGCGATGTCCTGATGTCGCGCGAACTCGCGACCGCGTTGATGATGCTCGCCGCTGCGGGCTGGATGATCGCCGCCGGCGGCTGGTTCGTTCAGTCAGCGGGCGAACTCGTTCGTCGTGGGCTCACGCTGACCGCCGCCGACGTCACCGACTTCGCACCTGGCGAGGCGCTGATGCGCAACGGCGTCGAAATCCTGCTGCCGCTCGCCAGCCTGTTCGCGCTCGCGCTCGGCGCCGCGATCGCGGGTCCCGCGATGCTCGGCTCGGCGGGCTGGCGCGGCAAGGCGCTCCACTTCAAGGGCAATCGCATGAACCCCATGAGCGGGCTCAAGCGCATGTTCGGGATGCAGGGGCTGACCGAACTCGGCAAGGCGCTGGCCAAGGTGCTTCTGCTCGGCACCATCGGTTATTTTCTCGTCAAGAACAGCCTGCCCGCGATCATGTCGATGGCATCGACCGACCTCACCGCCGCCGTCGGCCTTGCCGGACAATCGATCGGCCATGCGATGCTGACGCTCGCGGGCGGACTTGTCGTCATCGCGCTGATCGACGTGCCCGTGCAATGGTTTCAGCGCAATCAGCGGCTGATGATGAGCAAACAGGAAGTGAAAGAGGAAATGCGGCAGTCCGACGGCGCGCCCGAACTCAAGCAGGCGCAGCGCCAGCGCGCACACGAGATTTTGAGCGGCTCGGCGCGCAAGGCCGTGTCCGAGGCGACCGTTGTGCTGACCAATCCGACGCATTTCTCGGTTGCGCTGCGCTACCGTCCCGGCGTCGATGCCGCGCCGGTCGTTGTCGCGCGCGGTCGCGGCGATGTCGCCTTGTCGATCCGCGAACTCGCGCGCGGCGCGAACGTGCCGTTGCTCGAATATCCGCAACTCACTCGCGCCATCTATTTCACCGCGCGCGCCGGCCGCGTCATCCCCGAGGAATTGTTCGTCGCGGTCGCCACCGTGTTGGCCTTCGTCTTCCAGTTGGAGCGCGCCGCTGCCGAAGGAACCGCGCCGCCGTCGGTCGATGTTCCGGACACGCATCGTTTCGATCCCGAAGGCCGCCGTCAGACTTAATATCGCTTCGCGGCCGCCGTTAAGGGGTTCGAAGGATATTTTGCCATGGTCAGTTCAATCGCCAACAGTTTGGGCTTCGGGTCGGGTCTCGACGTCAAACAACTCGTTACCGACCTGTCGAATGCGTCGCGCGAACCCAAGATCGCACGGCTGACCGAACTCACCCAGGCGAACCAGACCCGCATCAGCGCGCTGGCGCAGGCGCGCTCGGATCTCGACGGCTTTGCCAACTCGCTGGGCCAGATGGTCAGCGACGGCACGCTGCGCAGCACGCCGACGGTGTCCGACGAGAGCGTCCTGAGCGCCACCAGTCGCGCTGGGCTTTCCGCCGACAGTTTCGCTGCGACCGTCGTGGTCAACCAGCTCGCACGCGCGCAGAGCAATTACTCCGCCGTCGTCGCCGACCGCACCGCCGCGATCGGCGCGGGCACGATGACGCTGACCGTCGGGGGCACGCCCCGGACGATTACCATCGACGGCACGAACAACAGCCTCGACGGCCTCGCCAGCGCAATCAACGCGAGCGGTGCGGGCGTGACCGCCTCGATCATCGCCGACGAAGGCGGACACCGCCTGATCGTCAAGGGCCCGACCGGCGAAGTGGGGGCCTTTACGCTCACCGCCGACGCCGGTGCCGACCCCGGCCTGTCCGCCTTCGCGACCGGCGGCGGCATGACCGTCGGCCAGACCGCGGCGAACGCCGAATTCACAATCGATGGCGTCGCCTTCAGCCGGTCGAGCAACATCATCGACGATGTTGTGCCCGGCATGTCGCTCACGCTCAAAAAAGCGGCCCCCGGACAGGCGGTCGACATCGGCGCCAGTCGCCCGCTCGCGATGATCAAGCAGACCGTCGGCGACTTTGTTTCGGTTTTTAACCAGCTCAAGAAAAGCCTCACCGCGGCCGCCAATCTGCCGGGCGCAACCATGTCCCTGCGTGAGGTCGAGCGCGAGCTGTCGAGCCTCGTCAACAAAGTGCTGTCGAGCCACGGCACGATCAACAAACTGTCCGACATCGGCATCTCGACGACGAAAGAGGGCACCCTCACCGTCGACAACGCCAAGCTCGATGCGGTCCTTGCTTCCGACGCCGGTGCAGTCGAGGCGCTGTTCAATCCGCGGCGCGACGCCACCCACACCGAGGCAACCGACCCCGGCATCGCCTTCGCGCTCGATGCGATCCGCGACAAGGCGGTCGGCGTCAACGGCGCGATCGATCGCGCGACGAAATCGCTCGATGCGAAAAAGGAAAATCTCGCCGACCAGCTCGAGAAGGTCGAAGAACGCGAGACGGCCTATCGTAAGCGGCTCGAGAAACAATATGGCTCGCTCGAAGCCAAGCTCGCGGCGTTCAAGGCGACGCAGACCTATCTCGAACAACAGATCAAGCTCTGGCAGAATCAGGGTAACGACTAGGGAAGACCAAAGTGACTGCTACCGCTTCCACCGTTCGGGCGACCGGACAATATCGCCGATTGCAGAATGAAAGCCGCGCCGCCGCCGCCGATCCGGTCGAGCTGGTGACGATGCTGTATGACGAGCTCGAAACCGCGGTCGGCGTGCTTGCCGCGATGGTGCGGCAAGGGCAGCGCGTCTCGGCCACCGAGCCCGCGCACCGTGCGCGCACGATCCTGATCGGCCTCGACGTCGGTCTCGATCGCGACGCTGGCGGCGATGTCGCAACCGCCTTGTCGCGCGTCTATCGCAGCATGCGCCGCAAGCTCGACGAAGCCGTCCAGCAAAATGACGCAAAGGCGCTCGCCGATATACTTGAGGGCATCATCACGATCAGCAGCGCATGGCGGCAATTACGCTAAGATCGACGCGGTCGGCGTGACAAATGCAAAATCGGCCCGCTTCCCTTTTGGGGAGGCGGGCCGATCGCATTTTCCATCATGTGCTGGTTACCCGGCCGCCCATGGTGGGGACGGGCGGCCGGGCGGATCGGGAGCGGACCAGAGCCCCCTTTTTCAGCACATGCTGAAACTTGTGTCGTGGCCGGTCAGGCGGCCTGCTGATGCACTCCATATTTGCGCATCTTTTCGATGAGCGTGGTGCGCTTCAGCGTCAGCAGCCGAGCCGCTTCGGAAATAATGCCGTCGGCAAGGTCGAGGGCGACGTAAATCTGCTCAAGCTCGATCGTTTCGATCTCGCGCTTAAGATCGATCGGGCGGCCCGGTGCGAGCGTCTTGGCGTGAGGCGACGGGGCAGACGCATATTCCTCCACGCCGGCTTGCACCGCGGCGAGGCTGCTGGGGACAGCGTGTCGCGGCGCAAGCGCTGCGGTGGGGTTCAAAAGCATGGCGACATCGTCGAGGCCGAGCGTCTCGCCACTGTGGAGAACGCTGGCGCGTTCGACGAAATTGCGCAGTTCGCGGACATTGCCCGGCCAGCTGTGCTGCATCAGCAGCGCCAGCGCGGCATCGTCATAGCGACATTTGGCGTCGGCAGGCATGTTGCGCTGAAAGTGGCGGATCAGCGCGGGGATATCCTCGACGCGGTTGCTGAGGCTGGGGACCTGCAAAACAACCACGCCGAGCCGGAAGAACAGATCTTCGCGGAATTTGCCATCGGCGATCGCTACGCCGAGATCCTGATGCGTCGCGGAGATGACGCGGACGTCGACGCCGCGCACTTCGCTGCTGCCGACGCGGACGATCGTCCGGTCTTCGAGCACGCGGAGCAGTTTGACCTGCATGTCGAAACGCATGTCGCCGATTTCGTCGAGGAAGAGCGTGCCGCCCTCGGTCGCTTCGAAATGGCCGATGCGGCGGGCATGGGCGCCGGTGAAGCTTCCTTTTTCATGCCCGAACAGTTCGGATTCGATAAGTTCGCCGGGGATCGCACCGCAGTTGATGGCGGAGAAGGCGTTGCCCGAGCGGGTGCCTTCATCATGGATGGCACGGGCGACAAGTTCCTTGCCCGAGCCCGACGGGCCGCAGAGCATGACCGAGGCGTTCGACCGGGCCACGCGGCGGATCATTTCCCGCAGCCGGCAGGTTGCCGGGCTCGTGCCGATGATCAGCGCCTCAAGCGCTGTATTGTTTAACTGCCCCACGGTCATTTCAGTCTCCACCGCGCCCCCCAATTCGGCGCTTCCCGATGAACCCTCAAATTGACGAAACTGGTAAACAAAAGATTATCAGGCAGCAGCTAACTCATTCAAAACAAAGCATTATTGCCAGATTGGGAGCAATGGGGACGCAATTGCGTTATCCGCCCCAATAATGCTGCCACATTGGTGCTAATTGCTGGCAGCAGTTCGCCATCCAAGCGTGATCGATATGCGGCGATTGCGCGGATCGAATCGGTCGGAGGGAACATAAGGCTCGCGATCGGCGACGCCTTCGATGCGCGAAAAGCGATCCGAAGCAATGCCGCGAAACTCCAGATAGTGTCGAACGACCTCAGCGCGGTCGACCGACAGGCGCCAATTGTTGGTCCCCGCCTTCGCCGACCAAGGCGCCGCATCGGTGTGACCGCGGATCATCACCTGGTTCGTCACCTCGGCGACCGGCTTCGCGATTTCGCCAAACAGCCGCGCGCCTTCGGGCGTGAGCTGGCTGGTACCGATCGCGAACATCGAGAAATCGGCATCGTCGACGACATCGATCCGCATGCCTTCGATCGTTTCGGTGAAGCGCAGGTTGCGCGCGAGCCGCTTGAGCTCGCCCTTGCTTTGAACGCGCTCCATCAGCGATTTGGCGACCTGCTGGAACCGCTGGCGCTCGCTTTCACGGCCCGATGCTTCCTTCGGTCCCCCAACGACGTCACGCGGGATGGTAATCGACCGCGTTCCGGTCTGACCTGCCGCATGCGGATAATCGTCAGCCGACACGATCGAATCGCCGCCGAACATGCCGTTCGAACCCGCGCTCTCCATCTTGGTCTGGACGATCGTCGGCGCGAAATAGTCGGCGAGCGCCTTGCGCTGTTTTTCGGTCGTCGCGCCGAGCAGCCACATCAACAAAAAGAACGCCATCATCGCGGTGACGAAGTCGGCATAGGCGACTTTCCATGCGCCGCCATGATGGCCAGCGTGCGGTGCCTCGATGATCTTCTTGACGATGATCGGGCGCGGCATGTTGGGACGAGCAGCCATTAGCGGCCTCTCATCCCATCAAAGACCTCGGCAAAGCTTGGCTGGTTGGCATGGTCGACACCCGAGCGCGCGGCTTCGATCACCAGCGGCTGCGGATGACCATGCAGCGACGCGATGATCAGCTGCTTCACCGTGTGATAAATCGCGCCATCGCTTTCGATCACGGTTTTGGCGCGCGTCGCGAACGGGCCGACCAGACCATAGGCCAGCAACACGCCGAGAAAGGTTCCAACCAACGCCGAGCCGATCATCCCACCCAAAATCTCGGGTGGCTTGTCGATCGAGCCCATCGTCTTCACGACGCCAAGCACTGCGGCAACGATGCCAAGCGCTGGCAGCGCGTCGGCAAGGCTCTGCAAGCCTTCGGCCGGCTTCATCGTGTGATGGTTGTGGCTCTTCAGCGCATTGTCCATCACCTCTTCGACCGCGTGCGGATCGAGTGTGCCCGAGGACACGACGACCAGCCGCAACGTGTCGCAGATCAGATGGATCAGCGTGCCGTCCTTCAAAAGCTTGGGATATTGCTGAAAGATCGTCGAGCTGTTCGGATCTTCGATATGCGGTTCGACCGCGACCGGACCATCGGTCCGCATCATCTTCATCAGCGTCGAGACGAGCAGGATGCAGTCGAGATAGTCCTGCTTCTTATACTGCGGGCCCTTGAACACTTTGACGAGGCCGCCGCCGAGCGCTTTGAGGTCGGCTCCCGAATTGCCGATGATCAGCGAGCCGACCGCGGCGCCGCCGATGATCAGCATTTCGTGGGGCAGCGCGTGCATCACGGGGCCGAGATTGCCCCCGGTCAGCGCAAAGCCCCCGAAGACCAACACGATCAGTACGACGATGCCGATAACCGGAAACATTCAGGGCAACTCCATTCGGGACCCGGATCGACACCGGATGCCCGCAAATTCAGGTACGTCTTATGATTAACGGCAGCAGCGCCGGAAAATTGAGCGGACTCAGTTCAAAATATCGAACAAGGTCTGCCGGTTGATCTTTGCGAAGGCCGCCTGCGCAGCGTTCAGCGTCAGATCCTGCGCGTTGAGCTCGGCGATCGCGACCGACAGGTCGGTATCCTCGACCGTCGACCGCTCGTCTTTCAGCGTTATGTTGCGTGCGGCCAAGCCGTCGCCGATCCGGTCCAGCCGTCCGCCCGCAAGGCCGATTTCGGCATGTTTGTCGGCGACATGGCCGATGACCGCGGTTAGCGTGTCGAGCGACGCGTTGATCCCTGCCCTGTTACCCGCGTTAACCGCTGCCGCCGCATCGCGAATACCCGTCGACAGGCTGTTGCCGTTAAAGACAAAAACGTCGGCAGCCGACGGCACAGCCGAAAAGGCGATGTCGGAATCGAACCGCATGACGCGGGCGGGTCCGGCAGAAAAAACCGGCTCGCCGTTCGAATCGCGCGTCGCCGCCAGCGCATCAAGCTCGTCGGCGATCGTGCCGAGTTCCGCAGCGATCGTCGCGCGGTCGGCAGGGTTGGTGGAATCACTTGCGGCAGAGAGCGTCAGTTCACGCGCGCGCGTCATCAGATTGCTCACCGACTTCATGACGCCATCGGCCTGCGAGACCAGCGCTTCCGCCGTGTTGATGTTCGACGACCACGCGGTCATGCTCGCCTGGCTGGTGCCGATCGTCGCGATCCGCCGTGCCGCGACGGGATCGTCGGACATGCGCAGCAATTTCTTGCCGCCTGAAATCTGGATCTGCGTCCGCTCGAGCGCGTCGGCGAGCTTTTGTTGGCGCGCGATTTCGCGCGTCATGCGATTACCCACGGCGTTGATCATGGTTTTGGCCTTCCTACAACGAGCTGAGCAGCGTTTGCATCGTTTCGCGCGCGACTTGGATCGTGCGCGCGGCGGCGGCATAGGCTTGCTGGAACCGCAGCAACTCGGCGGCTTCCTTGTCGAGATCGACTTCGCTGACCGAATCGCGCGCGGCTGCCGACGCGTCGGCGCGCGTTGCGGCGGCGGCATCCTGCGCGCGCGCCGACGCCACTGTCTGCGCCTGCGAAGCAAGATGCCCTGACCAGCGCGATTCAGGGTCATTCGCGCCGCGCATCGCGCCGAGCGCAAGCATGTTGCCGTTGCTGCCCGTTGCATCCGCCGCCGCCACCTGATCGGGGTTCAGCGGCGCGACGGTCAGCGTTGCGGCGGTGGTGCCAGTGAACAGCGGCTGGCCCGGATTGCCATTCGCATCGGTGCCCGCCTGATGCGCGGCGTTGAGCTGCGTAGCAAACTGCGTCGCCATCGTATCGAGCGCGGCGCGCTGGTCGGCGACATGATTGGCGCCCTCGGCCAGTCCGGCAAGCGAGCCGGTCGAGATCGCCAGCGGCGCACCGCCAACGCTGTACGACAGTCGGCCGTCGGCCGCCGCGGTGACCGTGACCGGATTGACCACCCCGCCGCCGACGAGCAGGTCGCCCGAGCCGGCGGCGCGCAGCGTCACCGCGCCATTATTGTCGAACGTCGTGCTGACACCGGCCTGCGACGATAATTTGTCGAGCAGTCGGTCGCGCTCGTCGAGCAGGCTCGCTTCGTTCGTCGAACCCGGCCGCGACTTGCGCAGCCCGATGTTGATTTGTTCGAGCGCGGTCAGATCGGCGTTGAACTGTTCGACCTCGCTCGCCGCCGCACCTTCGATGCCTTCACCCATCCGGTCGAGCTGCCCTGCCGCGGTGCGGAAACCCGACGCTATATCGTCGGCCGACTGCAGAAACTGGCTGCGCAGCGTTCGGTTCGCGGGATCGGAGGTAAGCTGATCGGCCGTCGTATAGAGACGGGTAAGCCCCGTCTTGATGCCGTTGGTTTCGTCGCTCAGCGCGTCTTCGGTCTTGTTGAGCCAGCCCAGCCGCGTGGCCGAGCGTTCGGCGTCGCCCGAGGTTATACGCGAGTCCTCGATCAGCCACCCGTCGACCGAGCGGTCGATCCCGCGAATGTCGACGCCGCCTGGGTTGGTGTTACCGCGATAGAAGACCGAATTTCCGCCTCCAACCGCTTCCATCATTTCGAGGCGGCGGCGCGCATATCCCGGGGTCTGTGCATTGGCGATATTGTCGCCGATCGTCGACAATGCGCGCGAATAGGCTTTCAGGCCGCTATAGCCGATGCCAAGCAGGTCACTCATTTTACCCCTCCCCCAACACCGGCAAGCTGGCTGCGAAACTGCCGCTCCACCATGTCGGCGATGCCGAACTGGCGCATCGCGGCGATGGAATCGGCGGTGCGTGCATCGGCCATTTCGCGGAAATTGTCGGTCGCGCTCGATCCGAAAATATCCTCGCCCAGCTTCGCCTGTCGCATCGACGACATCAACTGGCGCAGGATCACGGCTTCGAACGCCTCGGCGGCCTTGCGCAGACCGCCGTCGCCGCCACCGGCGGCCGACGGCGTCGGCGCGGCGCCGATCGAAGAAATGGGGCTCGTCATATGATCACCAGTTCCGCAGTGAGCGCGCCGGCCTGGCTCAGCGCCTCGAGGATGGCGACAAGATCGCCGGGAGGAACGCCCAGCCGGTTGATCGAATCGACCAGCGCGGACAGCGACGCATTGGGTTTCAGCAAAAAGGCGGGGCGATAGTCTTCGGTCACTTCGATCTCGCTCGACGGTTCGATCGCGGTTTCGCCGCGGCTGAAGGGCGCGGGCTGAACGACCGTCGGCGATTCCTTGATCGACACTGACAGCTTGCCGTGGCTGACCGCAGCGGTGCCGACGCGGACTGCGCCATTGATCACGACCGTCCCGGTTCGGGCGTTGACGATAACCCTGGCGGGCGGATCGGCCCGCTGGACGCCCAGATTTTCGATCTGCGACATCAACCGCATCCGGTCGTCGCCGTTGCCGCCGGTGCGGATCGCGATGCTGGCGCCGTCGATCATCGACGCGCTGCCCGGAAGCGCCGCGTTGATCGCATCGGCGACGCGCTTGGCATTGGTCGCATCGAACTGATGCAGGTTGAAGGTCAGCTGGCTGGTCGTGGCAAAACCGGTGTCGACTGCTCGCTCGACCGTTGCGCCGCCTGCGATACGTCCGCTCGACGGCACATTAACGGTCAGCTTCGATCCGTCGGCGGCATCGACGCCCAGCCCGCCGATAACCAGATTGCCCTGGACCATCGCGTAAATCTGCCCGTCAGCGCCATAAAGCGGCGCGAGCACGAGCGTGCCGCCGCGCAGGCTTTTGGACTTTCCGATCGCCGAGACGGTGACGTCAAGACGTTGACCCGGCTTGGCGAACGGCGGCAATTCGGCGGTGATCATCACCGCCGCGGCGTTCTTCAGCGCCGGGTTGACGCCCGGCGGCAAAGTGAGGCCGAAGCGCGAGACTGCGCCCTTCATTCCCAGCGTCGAATAATCGAGGCTGTCGTCGCCGGTTCCCGCGAGCCCGACGACGATGCCGTAGCCGGTGAGCTGGTTGGCGCGAAGCCCCTGAAACTGGCCCATGTCCTTGATGCGCTCGGCCTGCGCCGGCGCCGCAAAGGCAAAGCTGGCGAGCAGGAGTGCGACAAGGGTGAACAAGGTCGGACGCTGGGGCACTGGATATTCCACTTCAGAACGGGCTGATGATCGAGAAGAAACGTTGCAGCCAGCCTTGCTTGCTGGCGCGGGCGATCTCGCCCTTGCCGACGTAACGGATGTTCGCGTCGGCGACGCGGGTCGACAGAACGCGGTTGTCGGGGCTGATGTCGATGGCACGGATAATGCCCGAAATCTGGACGCGCTCGTCGCCGCGATTGAGCGTGAGCAGCTTTTCGCCGCGCACCAGCATCGTCCCGTTGGGATAGATGGCGGCGATCGTCACGCTGACTTCACCCGACAGGGCGTTCGACTGCGATGCGTCGCCCTTGCCCTTGAACTGCTGTCCGCCGCCCATTCCGATATCGCTGGGGTTGAACAGCGACAGCGGTCCGGTGGCGGGCGGCGTCAGGCTGACGCTGCCGTCGCGCTGTGTTCCCGCGGCATTGCTTTTCGTTGCGGCGGTGCGCTCGACAAGCTGGATCGTAACGATGTCGCCAATCGCGCCCGCGCGCCCGCCCGAGGTCAGCGGCACATAAGCGCCCTGAAAGATCGAGCCATTGCCCGGCAATGGCGCCGGAGCGACCGGAACCGTGGCAGCAAAGGTCTCGGGTGGCAGCTTGTCCTTCGCCAGCGCCGGGATCGGCGCGAGCGCGATGGCCAGCAGGATCAGCTTAGAGTGTCTGCGAAGCATTTTTCATCATCTCGTCGGTGGCTGAGATCATCTTCGAATTGACCTCATAGGCGCGCTGCGTTTCGATCATGTCGACGAGTTCCTCGACGACATTGACGTTCGATCCCTCGAGCATTCCGCCGCGCAGGCTGCCGCGCCCTTCCTCGCCCGCGCCGCCGACTTGCGGTGCGCCCGAGGCCTGGGTCTCGACCAGCATATTGCCGCCGATCGCCTGCAAACCCGCGGGATTGGCAAAGCGCGCGATTTCGATCCGGCCAAGCTCGGTCTGCGTGCCGTCCGCGCCGGTCGCCGACACGGTGCCATCGAGACCGATCGACACATTCGTCGAATCTTCGGGAATCTGGATTGCCGGGGTGATCGGCTTGCCGTCCGAGGTCACGATCGTGCCATCGGGCGCGCGGCCGAAATTCCCCGCGCGGGTGTAGCCGGTCCGACCGTCGGGCATTTCGACCTGAAAATATCCGGCGCCGTCGATCGCGACGTCGAGCCCGTTGCCGGTGGTCGCGAACGTGCCCTGCGTGTCGATACGCGCGGTCCCGCCGAGCGATACGCCGGTGCCGAGGTTAAGCCCGGTCGCATAGCGATTTTCAGCCGACGACGGCGCACCCGGCGCGGTCATCATCTGATAGCTCAGCGTTTCAAAG
>JAURVS010000154.1 GCA_030655355.1 Sphingopyxis sp. | reverse complement strand
ATCAGCCGCCTCGCCGAATGTATCGCGCAAACGCATATCGATCTCGACCAGTCGAGCGTTCCCGCGACGATCCTCGGCCATGTCGGCGACGGCAATTTCCATGTCATCTTTTCGATCGATCCCGACGCACCCGACGAAATGGCCGAGGTCGAGGCGATCAACGCGCGGCTCGTCGAACGCGCGCTCGCGATGGACGGGACGTGCACAGGCGAACATGGCATCGGCATCGGCAAGCAGGAATGGCTCGTCGCCGAACTCGGCGATGCGGTCGAGCAGATGCGGATGATCAAGCGCGCGCTGGATCCGCAGAATCTGCTCAACCCCGGCAAGATTTTTACGCTGTGATGGCGACGCACGCTGAACCGCTTGGCGCACCCGCTCCGCGCCTGACCGCGTCCGCAACGCTCGTCCCGCTACTGCTGCTCGCGCTGGTGACGACAATGGGCTTCACCGCGCTCGGCAGTTTCGGGACGATTCAGGAAAGCGCCAAGGCCGAACTCGCATTGAGCGACGATGCGCTCGCGCTGATCCAGGGGCTGGGCGCGGCGGTGCCGATGGTTCTCTTTTCGATTCCGATCGGCATCCTTGTCGATCGGCGCAACCGCGTGCGGCTCACGATCGGGCTGGCGATGCTGTGGACGCTCGGCACGTTGCTGACCGCCTTTGCGCCGAGCGCGGGCTTGCTGACCGCGGCGCGGATGCTCGTCGGCATCGGGTCGACCGGATCGCTTACCGCAGCGCTGTCGCTCTGCGCCGATTTTTGCGCGCCCGAACAACGCGGCCGCGCGATGCTGATCGTCAATCTGGGCAAGGCGCTGGGGGTTGCGCTGGGTTTTGCGCTCACTGGCTGGCTGTTCGGAATGCTCACCGATTTTTCGGCGCCGGGCTGGCTGGCCGGGCTTGCGCCTTGGCGCGGCACGCATGTGCTGCTCGCCGCAATCAGCGCGTTGTGCCTGTTGCCCTTGCTGTTTCTGCGCGAACCCGAGCGGCGCGAGGTCGAGGCTGCGCCCGGCGCGCCATTCCGCATCGTGGCCGCCGAGTTGTGGGCGCGCCGGGCGTTTCTTGGGCCGCTGTTCGCGGGACAGGTCGCGGTGGTCATGGCCGACGTCGCCGCGACGGTTTGGGTCGCGCCCGTTTTATCACGCGACTTCGGGCTTCAACCGCAACAGTTTGCGGGATGGGTCGGCGCGCTGATGTTCGGCACGGGCGTTGCAGGGGCAGTGCTGGGCGGACTCTCGGCCGACATCGGACAAAAGAGCCAGCGACGTGGCGGATTGCTTCTGGGCGCAGTCATCGCGGCGGGGATCGGCGTTCCGGCGGCATTGTTCCCACTGATGCCCAGCGTGACGGGGCTTGCGATCGCGCTCGGTGTGATGTCGATGTGCGGCGCGGTCACGGGGCTCGTCGTGTCGGTGGCGCTGACCGTCATGCTCCCCAACGAATTGCGGGGGCTCTGTATTGGCGCTTTCATCGCGATTGCCGGGCTGATCGGCTTTGGCCTCGCGCCGTGGCTCGTCACGCGCGTGAGCGCGATGATGGGGGGCGAGACAATGCTGGCGGAGGCGCTTGCACTGGTCGGGGCTATCGTCAGCGGACTGTCCTTCTTCGCCTTTTTACTTGCGATGAAGCGCGCGCCGGAACCTGTCATATAGGTGTTGCAAAAGCTATCATATAGGTCTAGATGATTGGTCAGGGAGAATCGCGCCATGCCGTCCAAACATCCTGTGATCGTGTCGCCCGAAATGACCACCTATGTCGGCCGCGGATCGTGCGACCGGCTGTTGCTGCCGCCCGATGCCTTGCTGCTCGGCTTTGGCGATATCGGCGAGCCGGTGGTGCGGATGCTGAGCTTCCGCGAGTTGGAAGCCGAAGAGCATCTGCTGGTGTTCGCGGTGTCGCGCGGCGCTTGTCGCCGTCTGTTTGGCGAACTGCCCGATCCCGAATCGCGCTGGTATTTGCCTTCGGACCTGCGCGCGCTCGGCCAGTCGATCCTCGACCCCGATTGCGACGACGCGGCGGCCGACACCTTGCGCCTTGCGCGCAGCATCGAATTGCTGTGCCAGTTTTTCGCCGCGCTGCGCGCCGGACAGCTTGTTCCGGTCGAAGGCCAGCCAAGCCTGACCGAAAGCGACATATCGCGCATCGCCGCCGCGCGCCGGATCGTCGACACGCGCTGGCACGAGAAATTGACGATCGACGATATTGCGAAAAGCATCGGTATCAACCGCGACAAGCTGACGCGCGGATTCCGTGAACTCTATCAGTGCAGCGTCGCCGAGGCGCTCAGCGAGCGGCGGCTGCGTCAGGCGCGGCAGATGCTCGCAGCGAGCGACCTGCCGGTGGCGAGCATCGGCTATCGCTGCGGCTATCTTAACAATGCGGCCTTCACGCGCGCCTTCTCGCGCCGCTTCGGCATGGCGCCGACGGCGATGCGCCGGGTGGGAGTTGCGGCATGAGCGGGATGCTCGACCATGGTCGCGGTTCGCTGGTCGAGCGCGCGGTCGAATCGGTGCGCGAATTCATCCGCACGAATGACCTCAAGGTCGGCGACACTTTGCCGGGCGAGGGAAGCTTTGCGGCGCAGTTTGGCGTGAGCCGGCCGGTGATGCGCGAGGCGTTTGGCGCACTTGCCGCGCTGCGGCTGGTCGACGTCGGCAACGGGCGCAAGCCGCGCGTCGGCGCGATCGACGGGTCGGTGATGGCGGCTTCGATGGGGCATGCCGTCAACACCGCGCAAGTTTCGCTTGCCGATGTGTGGGAAGTGCGCCGCACGCTCGAATTGCGCACGGCTGAGCTGGCGGCGCTGAACCGGAGCGACGAACAGGCGCGGGCGATCCTTGCCGCCGCGCATGGCCTGTCGGTCGGGCACGATCAGGCGGCGCGCACTGCGGCCGACACGGCGTTTCACCAGACGATCGCCGAGGCGAGCGGCAATCAGCTGTTCCTGCAGATCGTGCGTTCGTTCGAGGAATTGATGGCGCTCGCGATCCCGCGCGCGTGGGCGGGGCGCAGCACGCAGGAAGAGCGCGAAGAGACGCTGGCGTTGCATCGTGAGGTTGCCGAGGCGATCGCGGCGCGCGATCCGGTGCGCGCGCGCGATGCGATGCAAAGCCACTTCAACAATTCGATCGGCGAAATGCTGAAGGATCAATATTGAGCCATGCTGGCGGGGGTGGAACTCGGCGGCACCAAATGCATCTGCACCTTGGGCACTGGCCCGGAGGATGTGCGGGCGCAAGTCGAGATACCGACAACCACCGCCACCATCACGCTGACAGCAATCAAGGCTGTTCTCGATAGCTGGGAGTTCGACGCGCTCGGCATCGCCAGTTTCGGGCCGCTCGAGCTTGATCGCGCTTCGCCCAAATTCGGGAGCATCGTCGCGACGACCAAGCCAGGGTGGAGCGGGACGGATCTGACGGCGCTTGCGTCCGGCGCATCCTTTGCCATCGACACCGATGTGAACGGCGCTGCGCTGGCCGAAGGTTTTTGGGGCGCGGCACAGCAATTGGAAAGCTGGGCCTATATCACGATCGGGACCGGGATCGGCGTCGGTTCGATTTGCGCTCGCCAGATATTGCGCGGCGCGGGGCATAGCGAGGCCGGTCATCAGCGCGTGCCGAAACTGGCGGGCGACCTGTTCGAAGGCTGCTGCGTCTATCATGGCAATTGCGTCGAGGGTCTTGCGAGCGGTCCGGCGATTGCCGCG
>JAURVS010000068.1 GCA_030655355.1 Sphingopyxis sp. | reverse complement strand
AGATAGGTGCGGCCGACACGATGCACGCCGCCTTCGCCCAGATCGACGCTCCATGCACCATCACCATGATGCTTCAGTCCGACGATGCCTTCGCGGCGGATCATCTTCGACCGGTGAATCCGCATGAACTGGTCAGGGTTCATCCGCGCTTCGAGCGATTTGATGGTTTGGTGGATCAGCCAGCTGCGGCCGCCGACATGCAGCCGCATATAGTCGCGCTCGGCCTCGATCAGATCGACTTGGCCCGCGTCGATGCGAAGCATCTCGCCGCGGTTCTGGACCCAGAATTCGTTGATCCACTTGCCTTTTTGCGTGGGTGATCGCTCGGTCGCGCGCCACTCGCGCACCCGCGAAAGGGCGCGGGCAAGGCGGTCGGGTGATACGGGCTTGAGCAGATAGTCGACCGCGGCGACATCAAATGCGGCAACGGCATAGCGGTCAAAGGCCGTGACGAAGACGACCGCGGGCGGATTGTCCATCTGTTCAATCGCGGCGGCAACTTCCAGCCCGTTGAGATCTGGCATTGCGATATCGCAAAGGACCAGATCGGGTGCGAGCGCATCGACCATTCGGAGCGCCGACGCGCCGTCGCTGGCTGTGCCGACCAGCGAGACGCCGTCCTGCTGTCCCGTGAGGATTTGCAGGCGTTCGATCGCGAGCGGCTCGTCATCGACGATGAGCGTGCGAAGCGTCTGGATCATAAGGGTTAGCAAGCCTCCCGTGACAATGGCAGCCAAAGCGAAACGACAAACCCGCCGCCGTCCGATTTTCCCCACTCGCATCCTGCTGTCGGGCCGTAACGCGTGAGCAGGCGTTCGCGGACGTTCCCGAGGCCAAGGCCGGTGCCTGACGCCGGGACAGGCGCCTTCGCATCGATATCATTTTCGATACGCAGGACGAGCAGTCCATATTCGGCGGTCGCCTGCAAGCGGATCGCAATGCGTCCCTTGGTTGGCGCGACGCCATATTTGATCGCATTCTCGATGATCGGTTGCAGGATCAATACGGGTACACAGGCGTGTTCAAGCTCCTGCGGAATCGTCACTTCGACCTGCAGCCGGTCGGGAAAGCGCGTCTGTTCGATGTCGAGATAGAGGCGCTGGAGTGCGATTTCCTCGTCAAGGCTGACAAGCTGTTCTGGATCGACTGCGAGGCTCGAGCGCAGGAAGGACGATAGATTCATGATCATAGTCTCGGCCTCGGTCTTCGATCCCTTGAGGACGAGCGTCGACAGCGAGTTGAGCGTGTTGAACAGAAAGTGCGGATTGACCTGATAATGCAGCGCGCGGAGTTGCGCATTTTTCGCTTCCATACGGAAATGATTGGCGCGTCGCTCGACCGCGTGCATTTCATTCGCATAGCCGAAAGCGACGTAGAGCGCGGCCCAGACGGCAAAGAAGAAATACCAGCGGATCGAGCTGTCGAGGATCAGCATCGTTTCCCATGCTACCGGATATTTCGACTGCATCTCTTCGATGATCTTGGCGCCGTCGGACACCGGGAACCAGTAATAGAAAACGAGCAGATTTACGGTGGCGTAGACGATCACGAGCGGGACCGCGGCACCGAGTGCGGCGGCGAGGCGCGCGCCGAAGCTTTGCGGCTGCGCGCGCTGAAGCAGTTGATAGAGCACGAACGTGCATAAGATGCCCGCGATGACGACAATGCCGCGGCGTCCGGCCGATGGCCATTGTTCGGGAACGCCGGTGAGCATCGCAAGGCCGGTCGTGATCAGGAAATAGATCAGCCACATGGCGATGATCGAGCCGATCGCGACCCTCGGATTGACGCGCGCGTCGGAGGCGCGCCAATCGGGCGCTGCTGCCAGCATCTTCGCACGCTGGTCGCGCAGCGCATCTTTGCGAATGTTCATATTCATTTCGCCAGCTTTAGCGCCAAAATCCGATTAAAGGATAGCGGTCACCGGGCCGCCAGTCGAAGCTGCGTGCGCCTTGGTCGAAAGCCGGCTGCCGATTAGGCGCCGGGTTGGGGCAACGCGCGACGCCATCCGCCGCGCTGGTAAATCGCCCATGCCATCGCCAGCGAGGCGAGCGAGGATAGCGGAAAGCTCCACCAGAGAATGTCGCTGCCGACCATCGGATAACCGAAATAATAGATGCCGAGACGGATCGGGAACATCGACAGGAACAGGATGACGAGCGGCGGGACAACCGAGCCATTGGCGCGGAGCGTGCTGATCAGCACGATCGTCGTGCCGAAAGGCAGGAAGGTCCAGGTCGCGATCAGCTGAATATTGCGCGAAACCTCGATCGCCGGGCTTTCGCTGCCAAGGAACAGCGCGAGCGCGGCGCGGTCGAACAGCAGGAGCAGTGCAATGAGCACGCCCGTCATCACAAGATTGATCGCAATGCCGCTATTCGTCACAGAAGATACGCGGTCCCAGCGACTGGCGCCGATATTTTGTGCCACCATCGAACTGACCGCAGCGCCAATTGCCAGCGCGGGCATCTGGATATAATTCCACAGTTGCAAGGTCGCGCCATAGGCTGCCGCGGTGACCAGTCCCTCGCGGTTGACAAGCCCAACCATGATCAGTCCGGCTCCCGAAATGACGAGCATTTGCGCGCCCATCGGCAGACCGCGACCGATAATGAAGCGCAGCTCCGACCATTTGGGAATGAGATAGGAGAGCTCATGCCCGCGCAGTCGCAGCACATGGTTTTTAGCATAGAACCAGCCGATCATGCCCGCGAGGCTGATCGTTCCCGCGACCGCAGTCGCGAGCGCGCTGCCCGCAATGCCGAGACGCGGGAAGGGGCCGAGGCCGAGGATCAGCACGGGGTTGAAGATGATGTCGAGTATCACCGCGAGAATCATGAAGCGCAGCGGCGTCATCGCATCGCCAGCGCCGCGCGACGCCATCATCAAGGTGACCGAGAGCATCGAGGCGGGCACAGCAAGGAAGGTGACGCGCAGATAATCATGCGCAAGCGCAAAGGCCTCTGGCGGCGTTTCGAGCCAGTGCAATATCCGGTCCGACGCGAACCAGCCGACGATGGCAATGACGACTGAGAAGATCAGCGCAAGACCGATCACCCCGCCGGTCGCGCGCCGCGCGGCGTCGATGTCGCCGCGCCCCATCGACTGGCCGATCAGCACCGTTGCCGCCATGCCGAAGCCGAAAAAAGCACCGAACATCAGGAACATGATGATGTTGGCGTTGGCCGTTGCTGCGAGCGCGCTGTTACCGAGAAACTGGCCGACCCAGATCGAGTTTACCGAGCCCGACAGCGTCTGGAGGATGTTCGATGCGAGCGTCGGCAGCGCAAAGAGGATCAATGTCTTGGTGATCGGCCCGCTGGTGAGGTCCATCCGTCCGCCACCGCGCGCGGTCTGGCGCGGCGGTAAAGGGCTGGCAGCGGGATCGGCCGCCGCCGCGACCGGCGTCGGGGTGATCGGGATTTCTTCGTTCACGCCGGGCCGCCTTCCAGATCGCCGACGCAATCGGCCTCGGGCTCATCCTTCGCCATTTGTTCCAATTCGCCTGTTTGCGCGGTGATGCCGGGGAAAAGTACGTCGGGCTGCGCATGATAGGATGCGATCAGGTCGACTGCCCATCGATAGTGTCGGGCGCCGACGGCGCAGCTGTTGCTGCCGCCATCGCCTTCGCCCCAGACGACGGTCCACGCTGCGACGCCGTCGCGGGTCAGGATGATCTTGAAGCCACCGATAACGCCATTGTCGCCTTCGGCATAAGCGATGGCGCGGGCGCCATCGTTCCAGACGCGCAGATTGCGAAAGGTGAAACGCATGTCGGGATGCGTGCGCAGCGTCGTCAGGATCGCGGTGCGTTCGGCGCTGCCGACCGGCGGTGTGTGCGGGGTCGCCTGTCCGGCAGCAAGCGGGGCGGTCAGAAACAACCCCACTGTCACTGCCAGAAGCTGCAACCTGCGCATCACCCCAGTCGCGCCAGTGCGGCGGTCAGACGATCGGCCTCGGCCTCCTTGGCGGCGTGATCGGCACGGGCCTTCTCGACCGCTTCGGGTTTGGCGCGTTCGACGAACGACGGGTTGTTCAAGCGCCCGGCAAGACCGTCGCGTTCCTTCGCCGCGGCGGCAAGCGCCTTGGTCAAGCGGTCGCGTTCGGCGGCTATATCAATCACGCCTTCCAGCGGAACGGTGATCGTTTCGCCTTCGACGACGAGCTGTGCCGACGAGCCTTCGGGTGCGGGGTCGAAGCTGATGCTGCCAAGCCGCGCGATACGGCCGAGCTGCGCCGCGAGCCTTTCGGTGCGGCCCTTGAGCGGCGCCGGGAAATGCGCGGTCAGCCGAGCACCGGGCGGCAGGCCGAGCTCGGCCTTCGCGCCGCGCAATTCGCTGACGAGCTTGATCAGCCAGTCGATGTCGGCGCTGGCGCTTGCATCGCGTTCGGCGTTCGGTGCAGGCCATTTCGCGGTGATCAGCGGATAGTCGGCGCGATCGCCGAGGCCCGTCCAAAGCTCTTCGGTGATGAAGGGCATGAAGGGGTGGAGCATCACGAGGATCTGGTCGAGCACCCAACCGGCGACGGCCTTGGTCTCGTCATCGATCATGCCACGCTCGGTTTCGGTCGAGACCGGCTTGATCAGTTCGAGATACCAGTCGCAGAAACGGTCCCACGCAAAGCTGTAGATCGCGTTGGCTGCCTCGTCGAAGCGATAGGCGGCGAACGCCGTTTCCATTGCGGTGACGGTCGCGGCGACTTCGCCGATGATCCAGCGGTTGACCGGCAAGGTCGCGGCAGGCGCGTCGAAGCTGGTCGACGCCGAAATGCCATTGGCTTCGCAGAAGCGCGCCGCATTCCAGAGCTTGGTCGCGAAGTTGCGATAACCCGCGAGGCGCGCGTCATCCATCTTGATGTCGCGGCCCTGGCTTTCCATCGCCGACATGAAGAAGCGCAGTGCGTCGGCACCATATTGGTCGATCAGGCCGAGCGGATCGACGACATTGCCCTTCGACTTCGACATTTTCGCGCCGTCGGGTGCGCGGACGAGGCCATGCAGATAGAGCGTCTTCCACGGCACATCGCCCATGAACTCCATGCCCTGCATCGCCATGCGCGCATCCCAGAAGAAGAGGATGTCGAAGCCGGAGATGAGCACGTCATTCGGGTAATGGCGCTTCACAAGGTCGGTATTTTCGGGCCAGCCAAGCGTTGCAAAAGGCCAGAGCGCCGAGGAGAACCAGGTGTCGAGGACGTCCTCGTCGCGCGTCAGGGCGACGCCTGCGCCGGCGTCGGCCTGCGCTTCCTCTTCGGTCTCAGCGACGAAGATCTGGCCATCTTCGGCATACCAGGCGGGAATCCGGTGGCCCCACCAGAGCTGACGCGAGACGCACCAGGGCTGGATATTCTCCATCCAGTTGAAGAAGGTCTTTTCCCACGTCTTGGGGACGATGTTGATGCGCCCGTCGCGCACCGCGGCCATCGGCGGCTGCGCCAGCGTGGCGGCGTCGACATACCATTGGTCGGTGAGCATCGGTTCGATCACCACGCCGCCGCGGTCGCCGAACGGCTGCATGATCAGCTTGTCCTCGACCTTGACCATCAGGCCCTCGGCATCGATGTCGGCGATGACGCGCGCGCGCGCTTCATAGCGGTCGAGCCCGCGATATGCTTCCGGAACGAGGTTGAGGGCATCGATTTCGGCGGGGGTTGCGGGCGAGCCTTTCGCGATTTCGACGGCGCGGGCGGCGGCTTCGGCGTAGCTGGGGCCGTCGGCGCGCATCGCGGCGACTTCGTCCATCAATCGGTACATCGGGATGCCATTGCGCTGCGCGACGCCATAGTCGTTTTCGTCGTGCGCGCCGGTGATCTTGACCGCGCCAGATCCGAAATCGGGATCGGGATATTCGTCGGTGATGATCGGGATCAGGCGGCGATGTTCCTTGGGACCGACGGGAATCTCGCAAAATTTGCCGACGATCGGACGATAGCGTTCGTCATCGGGATGCACCGCGACCGCGCCGTCGCCGAGCATCGTTTCGGGGCGCGTCGTCGCGATCGAGATATAGTCGCGCTCTTCCTGAAGCACGATGGCGCCATCGGCGTCGCGCTCGACATAGGTATAGGTTTCGCCGCCCGCGAGCGGATATTTGAAATGCCACATGTGACCCGGCATTTCGTGCGATTCGACCTCAAGGTCGGAGATCGCCGTCTTGAGCGCGGGGTCCCAGTTCACCAGCCTTTTGTCGCGGTAGATCAAACCCTTTTTGTGCAGGTCGACGAATACCTTGACCACCGCTTTGGTGAAATGCGGGTCCATCGTGAACTGCTCGCGGCTCCAGTCCATCGAGCAGCCGAGGCGGCGGAGTTGGCGCGTGATCTGACCGCCGCTTTCGCCTTTCCATTCCCACACCTTGTCGACAAATTCCTCGCGCGTGAAATCGGTGCGTTTCTGCTGACGTTCGTTGAGCTGGCGCTCGACGACCATCTGCGTGGCGATGCCGGCATGGTCCATGCCGACGACCCACAAGGCATCCTTGCCGCGCAGGCGTTCGTAGCGGACGAGGACGTCCTGCAATGTATTATCTAGCGCATGGCCGATGTGCAGCGCGCCGGTGACATTCGGCGGCGGATTGACGATCGTGAAGGGTGTCGCGTCGGGACGCGCGGGGCGAAACAGCCCGCGGCTTTCCCATTCATGGGCCCATTTCGCCTCGATAGCGGCGGGATCGAACGTTTTTTCCATCGGCATAGCCGAGCGCCTTTGCCAGCAGGGGGACGAGGCGGCAAGGGGGAACCGGTTCGGCGCAGGCCTGAGGCCAAGCGTCGGGCATCTGGACCCCGGCTTGCGCCGGGGAACAGTCGCGCGCTTATTTCTTCAAATGGCTTCCCAGCCAATTGAACACCGTCTGGTGCCATTGGACGCTGTTCGCGCCCTTCAGGACCCAGTGGTTTTCGTCGGGGAACACCAGAAGCTGTGATTCCACGCCGCGGCGCTGAAGCGCGGTAAAGCTGGCGAGGCCTTGGCTATAGGGAATGCGGAAATCCTTCTCGCTGGTGATCACCAGCATCGGGGTCTTCCACTTCGCCACATGATTGACCGGGTTCCACTTTTCGGGATCGGTGCGTTCCCACCAGGGGCCGCCATGCTCCCATTCGTCGAACCAGAGTTCCTCGGTCTCGAACGCCATGGCGCGGAGGTCAAAGACGCCGTCATGCTGGACGAGGCATTTGAAACCGTCGGTCCACTGTCCCGCGATCCAGTTCATCATATAGCCACCATAGGACGCGCCAAGCGCGCAGGCATTGTTCAGATCGAGCTGTGCGTCCTGCTTGCCCGCCGCGACAAGGCCGAGCTTGAGGTCTTCGAGCGGCTTGCCGCCCCAATCCTTGTTGATCGCATCGGTGAAGGCCTGGCCGTAACCGGTCGAACCGTGGAAATCGACGGTAACAACGCCATAGCCCTGCTGCGCGAAAAGGCGCGGGTTCCAGCGTGTCGACCAGCTGTTGCCGAAGCTGCTTTGCGGACCGCCATGGACGATGAAGGCGACCGGGAGTTTCTGAACCGGGCTAACGGGCTTGAGGATCATGCCCCAGACCTTGTCGCCGTTCGCACCGGCAAATTGGAGACGGTCGAGTTCGACGGCGTCAAATTCCGCGAGCTTGGCGGCATTGACTGCGGTCAGCTGCTTCACCTTGCCCTTCGCGTCGCGGACATAGACGTCGGTCGGCGCGAGCGCAGTGTCGCGCGTATAGAGGAGCGCGCCGCCGGCGAGCGGGGTGACATTGCCGATATTGCCGTCAAAGGCTTCGTTCGATGCCTTGAGCTTTTCGACCTTGCCAGTGGCGACATCGACGCGGAACACCGGATGCTCTAGCGTGTCCTGCGCGGTGACGTAGAGCGACTTGCCATCGTCTGTCCACGCGATCGAGCCGACCGAGCGGTCCCATGCGTCGGTCAGCTTCTTCGTCTCGCCGCTTTCGAGGTTGCGCAGCATCAGCACCTGCCGGTCGGCTTCGTAGCCAGGACGCGCCATCGCCGCATAAGCGAGCCACTTTCCGTCGGCGGACGGAGCGGGCAGCGTGTCTGTCGCCTGATTTTCCTGCGTCAGATTGGTCGGCATCATCCGGCTGTCTACGAGCCAGCTATAGATATCGAGATTGGTCGAGGTCGGCTCGTCCTTGTCGGCTTTGCGCAGCGTGAAGTAGACGGTGCGGCTGTCGGCTCCCCATGCGAGTTCACTGCCGTCGCCAAAGGGCTTCGACGGGCTATCGCCGGTCAGGCCCGCGTCAACCGGACGGTCCGCCGTGGCTTTGCCGTCCTGAAGGTTGAAGACGAAGGGGCGGCTATAAGTGCCGGGGGTTTCCCAAGCGTCCCAGTGGCGAACCAGGCCGACGCCGTCCTTGTACAGGCGCCCGCTGCCCGGGCCAGTGAGCGCGCCCTTGTCCTTCGCGTCGCAGCCGAAGCTGGTGCATTCGCGCGGCACATCACCCCAGACGAGCAGCTTTGAGCTGTCGGGCGAGATTTTGAAGCCCGACACTTCGGCTTTGGCGCTGGTGACCTGCGTTGCGGGGGCGTTCGCTTTCAGGTCCACGCGCCAGACCTGCGAACCGCCCGAAGCGTTCGAGAGGAAGAAGAGATTGCCGTCCTTGTCGAAGGCGGGCGCAGTTTCATTCTTGCCCGGCGTGTCAGCGATCGCGACGGGCTTTGCGTCTTTGGCGTTGCGGTCGATGAGCCAAAGGCCGGTCGAGCGCTTGTAGGTTTCGGCCTCGGTATCGGTCATCTGGAACACCACCCAGCGCCCGTCGGGCGAGGCAGTCGGGGCCCCGACGCGCTTGAGCGTGGCAAGATCGACCTCGGTCATCGGCCGGGCATGGGCGGGTGAAGAGATGGCGGCGGCGAGCGCGATCGCGCTGCAAAGGATATGGTTTCGCATGAAAGCGGTTTAGCGAAGCCGCGCGCGCGTTCAAGGATGAACCTTGTTGCACCGTCATTGACCGTGGTGAGGCGAAATTCTGGCTTGCCGCCGCGCAAATAAACCTCTCTGGCGGCACAGCTTCAAAGGTCGCATCGCGACGGTCGGAAGCGAGAAGGTAGCCGATGTTCCGCGCCATAATGAACACAACCCGTATCTTCGTGCCGCTGCTGGCGGGCGCCAGTCTGCGCGACCGCGTGATCGCGAGCATCGGCGCCGTGTTGGGGATCGGCTTTGTCGGCCTGACCTGCGTCGCGCTGTTCCCCTCGTCGATACCGTGGATCGTCGCCCCGATGGGCGCATCGGCGGTGCTGTTGTTCGCGGTGCCAGCGAGTCCGCTCGCGCAACCCTGGTCGATCGCCGGGGGCAATGTGATTTCGGCGTTCGTCGGCGCGGTGGTGGCGCAAGTCGTTCCCGATCCGGCGATTGCCGCGGCCGTTGCGGTTGCACTGGCGATCCTGACCATGTCGTTGCTGCGCTGTCTGCACCCGCCAGGCGGTGCCGCTGCGCTGAGCGCGGTGCTGGGCGGCTACGCGCTATTTTCTGCGCATGTGCTGGAGTTTCTCACGGTCGTTCTGGTCAATTCGTTGCTGCTGGTGGCGATCGGCTGGGTCTTCCATCGCTTTTCCGGCCACTCCTATCCGCACCGTGCCAAACCCGTGGAAGGCAAGGCGCTGTCGCCCGCACCCGCTTCGGGACTGTTGATGGACGATATCGATAAGGCGCTCGACGATCTTGGCGAAACCTTCGACATCAGCCGCGAGGATCTGGCGTTGCTGCTCGAACGCGCTGAGGCGCATGCGGCGGAGCGAAGTGCGGAGCGGTAGTTTTCCGCTGCTCGGGT
>JAURVS010000132.1 GCA_030655355.1 Sphingopyxis sp. | reverse complement strand
CACGGCCTTTCGGCCACAACGACCTCAACGTTGCGCGTCTACCAGTTCCGCCACGACCGCACATCATGATGGTCCGGACGGGTCCGGCACCAGGTAGGAGCGGGCGCCTAGCAAAGCTTTTCGGGTGATGCAAGCGAGCTTAGCTGCATTTATTTTTGCATGTGCGAACAAGCGGCCTCCCGCCGCCGCCGCCGATGTCATTGAACCGACTCAAAAGAGTCACTCAACTGTCACGGCTCTGGCGTCAGACCGTCATCGAATCACCCTAGTGGCGGCGTCACCGGGGGCGAGACGTCCATCTCTTCTCATCCGCGGCGTGTTTTTCATCAGGGGCGCTCCAGGCGCACACCGGGACGGAGATTTTCATGGCGGCTTTCGCACGCATTCGTTTGGTTATGCTCAGCAGCGTAGCCTGTTCCATCCTCGCGGCGTGTGGCGCCGACGGCGTCGCATCGCCGGGTGAAGGTGTGATCGTCATCCCGACGCCGACCCCCACCCCGACGCCGACCCCCACGCCGACCCCGACGCCGCCGGCGACCGTCACCCCCGCCGCCAACTGCCCGACCATCGCCGGCCCCGACCAACTCGCGAATCTCGGCACCATTACCGGACCGGGCGGCGAGTGGCGCAACTGTGGCTTCCCGACCCGCTTTACCGCTACGACCGCGATCCCGAAGGTTGCGGGCGTCCTCTATTCGCTCCCCGGCCGCGTTGATGTCGGCACCGACCAGGGTGCTGCGAGCACCAACAATGTCGTCACGCTGACGATCGATCCTGGCGTCACCATCTTTGGCGCGACGGGCGTTTCCTTCCTCGCTGTCAACCGCGGCAACCGCATTGATGCGGTCGGCACGCCGACTCAGCCGATCATCTTCACCGGCCGCGGCAACGTCGTCGGTTCGGCTAATGATCAGACTTCGCAGCTGTGGGGCGGTGTCGTCCTGCTCGGCCGCGCGCCGGTCACCGATTGCGACGCGCCGGCCGCGACGCCGGGCACCGTCGCTTGCGAACGCGATACCGAAGGCACGTCGGGCGCGAAATATGGCGGCGCACAGCCTGCCGACAATTCGGGTCGCTTGTCCTACGTCCAGATTCGCTATTCGGGCTTCATCCTCAGCGCCGACAAGGAGCTTCAGGGCTTGACCCCCTCGGGCACCGGTTCGGGCACGCAGCTCGACCATATCCAGATCCACAATAGCTCGGACGACGGCATTGAAGTGTTCGGCGGCCGCGTGAACATGAAGCATCTGGTGATCACCGGTGCCGAAGATGACGGGCTCGACACCGACGTCGGTTATCAGGGTAACATCCAGTACGTCATCGGCGTGCAGCGCGCAGACGGCCTGGTCGGCGACTCGATGATGGAAATCGACTCGAATGGCAACGAAGACACGACGCCGCGTCAGCGCGTCGCGATTTCGAACTTCACCTATATCCATCGCAACAATGCGGCGGGCAACGGCGTGTCGATCCTCGTTCGCGGCGGTGCCGACTACACCTTCGCGAACGGCTTGATCGTCGCTCCGGGTTTCCGCTGCATTGGCTTCAACAGTGCCACGACGACGCAGGCAGCGAACCCTGCGCTCGACGAAGCCGGCCCGCCGGTATTCCGTTCGGTATCGATGCAGTGCAACGCCTCGCCGTTCCGCGGCACGAGCGGCGTCACCGATGCGCAGGTGCAGGCGATCTTCGAAGGCGGCACGAACAATCGTTCGAACTATGTGCCGTCGCTGACCAGCCTGTTCATCAACGGTGCGACCGAAACCGGCTTCACGCCCTTCGATGCGAAGACGCTGAACGCTTTCTTCGACACCACCGCTTATGTCGGCGCCGTCCGCGACGCCAACGACACCTGGTACCAGGGCTGGACCTGCAACTCGTCGACCGCAAACTTCGGCACGACGAGCCGCGCCTGCAGCGCCATTCCGACGACCTGATCGCTCGCGATCCAATTGGGGAGCGGGCACGCCTGATCGGCTGGCCCGCTCCCTTCCTGCATATTCTCGGGGACTTTCCATCATGACCAAGCGGCCGATCTTTGCCAGCCTGCTCCTCCTCAGCTCCGCGCTCGTTGCGCCCGCCGCGCTCGCGCAGGATGCTGCCAGCGAACCCGCAGCCGACGCGCCTGCGCCTGCCACTGCCGATGAGACGGCCGCGCAGGAGGATGAGGACGGCGATGTTTCGATCCCCGGCGGCGCCAATCAGGAAATCGTGGTCACCGGCCGCTTTACGCCTAACGTCGTTCGCGCAACCCCTGAAGTCGTGTCGGTCCTCTCGTCGGCAGATATTGCGCGAACGGGTGAGGGCGATATCTCGGGCTCGCTGCAGCGCGTCACTGGCCTGTCGGTCGTCGGCGGCGGTTTTGTGTATGTCCGCGGCCTTGGCGATCGTTACTCGCTCGCGCTGCTCAACGGACTGCCATTGCCCAGCCCCGAACCATTGAAGCGTGTCGTGCCGCTCGACATCTTCCCGTCGAACGTCATCGATTCGACTCTCGTTCAGAAGAGCTATTCGGCAAATTTCCCCGGCGAATTCGGCGGCGGCGTGATCAACCTCACGACCAAAGCGATCCCGCGTGAGCCTTTCCTGACCTTCAGCGGCGGGATCGGCTGGGACAGCGAGACGACGAACCAGCTTGGCTACACCTATTATGGGAGCGACACCGACTGGACCGGTTTCGACGACGGCACCCGCGACGTCCCGCCGCTGCTCAAGGCTGCGTTCGCCAGCGGCAAGCCGATCCTGGAAGGCGCCGATTTCACGGCGGCCGACCTCAAGGCGATCCAGATGGAACTGGTCAACGCCGAGACGACGCTGCTGCAACAGAATGATCATATTCCGGTCAACTGGTCGGCGGGCGTCACTGGCGGCACCACAATCCAGTTCGCTGGCGGTGAACTCGGCATCATCGCGACCGCCGGGATTAGCAACAAGTGGCGCACCCGTGACACGCTGCAGCAGACGTCGGTCGAGCAGGATCTGTCGGGTGATCCGCAGTCGAGCTACAACCGCGTCGTCACCGACAACCGTATCGTCGTGAACGGCCTGCTCGGTTTCGGGCTCGAAATCGGCGAGCACAAGCTGCGCTGGACCAACCTTTATATCCGCGACACGCTGAAACAGGCGCGTCTCGCGCTTGGCACCGACGCGAACCAGGTTGGCCGCGATATCATGAAGCAGGATACGTCGTGGTACGAACGCCAGCTGATCAACACGCAGTTTGTCGGCGAATTCCACTTCGACCGGTTCAAAGTCGATCTGCGCGGTGCTTATGCTAATTCGCAGCGTGAGGCGCCTTATGAGCGCGGCTTCACTTATGTTCGCACCAATCTTCCGGTTGCGCAGGACCCGACGGGCAACAAATTCGTCAACGATCTTGGCGGCAACCGCGGCGATGCGACGATTGCTTTCTCGGATCTCAACGAGGATCTGTGGGCTGGCGGCGTCGACCTGTCGTATGAGCTGGCGCCGCGCATCACCGCGACCGTGGGCTACGCTTACACCGACACGCACCGCACCTCGGTTCGCCGCGCTTTCCAGTTCCGTGCATCGGGGCTGCCCGTAGCGGTGACGCAGTTGCGCCCCGACTATCTGCTCTCCGACGCGACGATCCAGCTTTATGACATCGCTTTGATCGAAACCTCGGCGCAGGACGGCACCGCGGCATTCCAGGCCGATATGACAACGCACGCGGGTTATGCGCAGGTTCAGGCCGAACTGGTTTCGGGCGTGAACATCAATGCGGGCGTCCGCTACGAAGACGGCAAGCAAACGGTCATTCCGGTCGATCTGTTCGGAACGGGCGGCAGCTCGATCGTCGCAACCAATCTGACCAACGACTATTGGCTGCCCGCGGTGACACTGACGTGGGAGGTCGCTCCCGACATGCAGGTTCGCCTCAACGGGTCAAAGACGATCGCGCGCCCGCAGTTCCGCGAACTTGTGGCGCAAGTCTATCAGGATCCTGAATCGAACCGCCTGTTTCGCGGCAATCCGTCGCTGACCGACAGCGAATTGTGGAATGCCGAACTGCGCTACGAATGGTATTTCGCCAAGGATCAGCGCTTTACTGCGGCGGGCTTCTATAAATCGATCGACCGGCCGATCGAGGCCTATACCTCGATCTCGGATTCCTCGGTCAACACCAGCTATGCCAATGCGCCGAAGGCGACGCTCTATGGCGTTGAACTGGAAGCGCAGAAATATTTCCCGCTCGACACAATGTCGGATTCGCCGTTCTGGGCGAGCCGCCGTCTGGTGCTGATCGGCAATTACACCTTCACCAAATCGGAGATCAAGGTCGGTGCGAGCGATACCACCGTCATCAATGGCGTGGTGCAGGACGCGCGGAACTATTTCTTCGACGGATCGAAGATGACCGGCCAATCGGACCATCTCGTCAACGTCCAGATCGGCCTCGAGGATCAGGACAAGCTTTCGCAGCAGACGTTGCTCATCACCTATGCCAGCCCGCGCGTCACCAGCCGCGGTCCGTCGGGACAGCCCGATCTGCTCGAAAAGCCCGGCATCCAGCTCGACTTTGTCGCACGTCAGGGCGTCACGCTGCTGAACAAGGAAATCGAGCTGAAGTTCGAAGCGCGTAACCTGACCGGCCGGAACTATGAAGAAGTGCAGACGTCGGGCGACAACAAGATCTATTTCAACCGCTACAAGCTCGGCCGCACCTTCTCGCTGAGCGCGTCGCTCAAATTCTAAGGGCCAAAATCCTCCCCGTCGCGAGGCGATGGGGAGGGGGACCCGCCGCGCGATCGCGAAGATCGATTTCCGCCACCCTGCCGCAGCGGACTCGCCCGGCTGTCAAAAAACTGTAATCTTCCGGTCAACTGATTGTCACCGTTCGCCCGTAGGCGATTCGCGAGACAGGATTTTCAGTCTGGGGGACAGGGACGATT
>JAURVS010000129.1 GCA_030655355.1 Sphingopyxis sp. | reverse complement strand
ACATTATGGTTCGATCCAGCGTGGCGACAGGCGGTCCTGGCTGTTGCTGGTCTCGGGATTGCTCTTCATTGTCAGCCTTGGGGGCACGGTGACCGAAGTCGCCGAAGTCGAGCGGACCGCGGAAGCGACCGGTTCGACCTTCTCCCCCGCGGCGCTCTCCAAAGCGCGCGCCACCGGCAAGCCGGTGTTCGTCTATTTCACCGCCGACTGGTGCCTGTCGTGCAAGGCGAACGAGGCCGGCGCGATCAACCGCGAAGCCGTTCAGAAAGCCTTCGCCAAAGCGGGCGTCGTGACGCTCGTTGGCGACTGGACCAATGGCGACCCAGTCATCACGCGCACGCTCGCCGAACATGGCCGCAACAGCGTGCCACTTTATCTCTGGTATGCGCCGGGCGCCGTGAAGCCCGACATCTTGCCGCAGATCCTCACGCCCGGAGTTTTGACGGATAGGGTCAAGACATAATGATATTACACATCGTCATTGCGAGCGAAGCGAAGCAATCTAGGGCGATTTACGCGACGCTGGATTGCTGCGTCGCTTCGCTTCTCGCGATGACGGCGGAAATGTGATGGCAAAACAACGCGCCGACCAATTGCTCGTTGACCGCGGCCTCGCCGAAAGCCGGACGCGCGCACAGGCCCTGATCCTCGCTGGACTGGCCTTTGTCGGCGACCGCAAGATCGACAAAGCCGGTCAGCAACTTGCCGACGATGTAGAGATCAGCGTCAAGGGCCGCGACCACCCTTGGGTGTCGCGCGGCGGGATCAAGCTCGACCATGCGCTCGCGCACCTCGGCTGGGATGTCGCGGGTGCTGTCGCGATCGACGTCGGCTCATCGACCGGCGGTTTCACCGACGTGATGCTCAGCCGCGGCGTCGTGCGGGTCTATGCCGTCGATTCGGGGACCAATCAGCTCGCGTGGAAGCTGCGCCAAGACGAACGCGTGATCGTCCACGAACAGACGAGCGCGCGCATCCTGACGCCGACACATATCCCCGAACCCATCGATCTGATCGTCTGCGACGCGAGTTTCATCGCGCTGTCGAAGGTGCTTCCGGTTCCTATGTCCTTCGCCAAGCCCGGAGCGCGTATGGTCGCGCTGATCAAGCCCCAGTTCGAGGCAGAACGGCACGAAGTGGGCAAAAAGGGCGTCATCCGCGATGCCGCGGTCCATGTCCGCGTTTGCGCCGAAGTCCGCGACTGGCTGGAGCGCGAAGGGTGGCAGGTGATCGATCTGGTGGAGAGCCCGATTACCGGTCCCGAGGGTAATGTTGAATTTCTCATCGCCGCTACGCGACGAGTCGCTTGACGCTGGGCGTGGCAACCGCAACACCTTGACCCCGCAGAATCAACGGGGACCATACGGCACATGAGCGAGATTGCTACCCAAGGCCAGCTTCGAATGTCCTATTTGCGATGGGCATTGGTCACCGTACCGGCGATCGTTCTCGCCGGCAGTCTGTCGGGGCTCTTGTCGAACAGCGGCTATTCCAATCGCTGGTTCGCCTCGCTCAACCTGCCGCCGATAACACCGCCGGGGTGGGTGTTCGGCACTGTCTGGCCGATCCTCTATATCTTGCTGGGCCTGTCGCTGGCGATGATCCTGCACGCGCGCGGCGCCAAAGGGCGCGGGTTTGCGCTGCTGCTCTTCTTCGTCCAGCTTATCGCCAATTTCGCCTGGTCGCCGCTGTTCTTCGGCCAGCATCAGGTGACGACGGCGCTCTATCTTATCATCTTCATCCTGATGGTGACGATCGCCACCGCCTTTGCCTTTGCAGCGATCCGCAAGGCCGCGGCGTGGCTGCTGGTGCCCTATATGGTCTGGCTGAGCTTCGCGGCCATCCTGAATTTCCAGATCGACGAGCGCAATCCTAATGCCGAAACCCTTGTCCCAGCGGCCGCCAGTTCCCAAATAGGGTAGCGGCAAGGGTTAACTGGGGAAAATTCCCCGACGAAGGAATAAGACATGCAGAGCGAAAACCGCTTTTTCGACGATCTCGCCAAGATGGTGAACGGCATCGCCGGAACCGTTGCCGGTGCGGGCCGCGAAGCCGAATCCGCGATGCGCGACCGCGCGAAGGAATGGGTGGGCCGCATGGACTTCGTCAGCCGCGAGGAATTCGAGGCTGTGAAGAAGATGGCGGCGACCGCGCGCGCCGAGGCCGAAGCGCTGAAGGCGCGTCTCGACAAACTGGAAGGCGTGTCGAAGCCCGCGGCAGCACCGAAGGCTGCTGCTGCGCCAAAGCCCGCAGTAAAGCCTGCTGCTGCAAAGCCGGCCGCGAAACCCGCCACCAAGCCGTCGGCAAAGCCAAAGACGAATTAATTCGTCGCGCCGCGCAGGCGGGCCGCCGGTACCATTTTTGAAGTGCCGTTAGCGCCCCTCGCCTGCGCGGGGCCAGCGCCGTTTGCTGGACTCGCCAGCATGGATTGAACCCGCTAAAGGCGCGCGCATGAGTGACGATATTTACGACGATGATGACGGCCAGGACGCGGCACCAATGGAGATGCTGGCGGCCTATTTCGCCGCGCACGACTGGCCGCACGAAATGGTCGGCGAAGATGAAATCGTCGCGACTGCGCAGGGTAGCTGGACGACTTATGAACTGCGTGCGGTCTGGCGCGCCGACGATGGCGTTATCCAGTTGCTTGCCTTCCCCGACATCCGCGTCGTCGAGGACAAGCGTTCCGCCGCGCACGAAGCGCTGGCGCTGATCAACGAGCAACTGTGGCTTGGCCATTTCGAGCTATGGTCGAACAGCGGCACGATCCTGTTCCGCCACGGCATGCTGCTCGGCGCCGACGCCTCGATGCCGCTCGAACTCACCGAGACGCTGATCGAGAGCGCGATCGACGAGTGCGAGCGCTTTTATCCGGTGTTCCAGTTCGTGCTGTGGGGCGGAAAATCACCCGCCGAGGCGCTCGCCGCGTCGCTGATCGAAACGCGCGGCGAGGCTTAAACCTTTGACCTGAGTCCGTTCGTGTCGAGCGAAGGCGAGACACCCATCGGCGAGACGCGAGCCCGAGGGGCATCTCGACTTCGCTCGATGCGAACGGCATTGAGCGCTTCTACCTTTTTTCGAAGCGCGTCAGTCCCGCGCCCAGTTGGTTCGCTCCGATCGCCAACGCTTCGCCGCTCCAGTCAGCGACGAACACCGATTTGCGGTCCATGCCCGGCGGCAGGCTGGCGCGATTGGCCGCGATCGACAGGCCGCGCGACGGATTTTTGCGCTCTTCGGCGGCGACCGCGATCAGCGCCGAATAATTTTCCTTGTCGCGTCCCTGGACGAACAGATTGTTTGCGATCTGACCGACCGAGCCCGACGGCAGGTCGATCATATAATTGGTTGCCTTACCCTGCGTGTCGTCGAAGCTGTTGTCGTTGATGTCGACCTGAACCGCGCGGGTTTTCAGATAATGCCCGCCGCTGCCTTTTTCGAAGCGGCTGCGCGTGACGACGACGCGGCCATAGATGCCGGTATAGACGCTGTGCGCGCAGCTGAGGCCACGGTCGCAGCGGCCGAGGCGCGAGAAGGTCGAGCGGTCGATCGTCAGCGTCGCTGCGGGATCGTCGGCGCTCAAAATTCCCTCCTCGCTGTTGCGGAACAGGCTGTTCACGACCTCCAGGTCGCTCTTTTCGAGGCGGATGCCCGCGCCGTTGCCGTCGGGCACGCGCATATTCTGGAACACCAATCCGTCAATGCGCGCGCCGCCGCCGCGCAGGACGAGCGCAGCCTTGCCCTCGCAGGTTACGCCGTCGAAGATCGCGCGGCCGGGCTCGGCTGCGACGAAAGCGATGCGGCCCGCGGTCTGGATCGCGCAGTCGCGGTGATAGCCGGGCGCGACGCGAATCGTCCCCTCACCCTCGCCGATCGCATCGACGGCATCCTGCAATCGCCCGAAACTCCGACCGCTTTCGGCGACGACATAGGCACCCGCACCCGATTGGGCAGGCACCGCGACCGGCGCGAGAAGAAACGGAAGGGCGAGCAGCGGCATCAGCGGCCGACGGAACAGCGTGTGGAACATTGTCGCTTTATAGCGGGTCCCGCGCCATCAGTCCTTCGCGAAGCTGGTTAACCGCGCGCCTGTCCCCTTATCGGACAGGCGCGCCATCGCCGGTTAATCGAGGTTTGGACGCAGCCAGCGTGTTGCGGTTTCGATATCGACATTGCGGCGCGTCGCATATTCGGCGAGTTGGTCAGGGCCGACGCGTGCGACGCCGAAATAGCTCGCATCGGGATGGCCAAAGTAGAAGCCAGACACCGCCGCCGTCGGCAACATCGCAAAGCTTTCGGTCAGGATCGCGCCCGAATTTTTGCCTGCGTCGAGCAGGTCGAACAGAATCGGCTTCAAGCTGTGGTCGGGGCACGCCGGATAGCCGGGCGCCGGGCGAATGCCGCGATATTCTTCTTTGACGATGGCATCCGGAGTCAACTGCTCACCCGGCGCATAGCCCCACAATTCGGTACGGACATGCGCGTGCAGCCGCTCGGCCAAGGCTTCGGCAAAGCGGTCGGCGAGCGCCTTCAGCAGGATGTCATTATAATCGTCGTGCGCCGCCTTGAAGCGCGCGAGGTGCGGTTCGATACCGTGGATCGCGACCGAGAAGCCGCCGATCCAGTCGCCGTCTTCGCTGACGAAATCGGCGAGGCACATGTTTGGTCGGCCGTCGCGCGTCGCGATCTGCTGGCGAAGGAAGGGGAGGCGGACATTCTCTTCGGTCTCTTCGAGATGGATGATGACGTCGTCGCCCTCGCGGCGGCACGGCCACAGAGCAGCGACGCTCCGCGCGGTCAGCCAGCCTTCGCCAATGATCTTCTCCAGCATCGCGCGCGCATCGGCATAGAGGCTCGACGCGCTTTCCCCGACGACTGGATCGGTCAGGATCGCCGGGTAATTGCCCGCAAGTTCCCACGCGCGGAAAAAAGGCGTCCAGTCGATCCACTCGACCAGTTCGGCGAGGTCCCAGCTGTCGAAGACATGCACGCCGGACTTTTCGGGCGGAAACGGGCGGATATGTTCGTCGATCTTGTAGCCATTCGACCGTGCATCCTCGATCGGGATCAGCGCGCTCTGCCCTTTGTTCGCGCGCACGTCGCGGACATGCTCATAATCGTCCTTGAAGCCCTTCACATAGGCATCGCGCCCGGTGTCGCTGACCAGAGCGGTCGCCACCCCAACGGCGCGGCTGGCGTCGAGAACGTGAAGCACAGGGCCCTTGTATGCGATGTCGATGCGCAGAGCAGTGTGGACTTTCGACGTCGTCGCGCCGCCGATCAGTAACGGCATGGTCATCCCCGCGCGCTGCATTTCCTCGGCAACCGTGACCATTTCGTCGAGCGAAGGCGTGATCAGCCCCGACAGGCCGATCATGTCGGCGTCATTCTCGTTCGCCGCCTCGAGGATCTTGGACCAAGGCACCATCACGCCGAGATCGACGATCTCGAAACCGTTGCATTGCAGCACGACGCCAACGATATTCTTGCCGATATCGTGGACGTCGCCCTTCACGGTCGCCATCACGACCTTGCCCTTGCCCTTCGCGCCCGGTTCTTTCGCCGCTTCGATGAAGGGCAGCAGATGCGCGACCGCCTTTTTCATCACGCGCGCCGATTTGACGACCTGTGGCAGGAACATCTTGCCCGATCCAAACAGGTCGCCGACGACGTTCATCCCGTCCATTAGCGGACCTTCGATCACCTCGATCGGGCGCGGCATCAGCAGGCGCATCTCTTCGGTGTCGTCGACGACATAGGCGTCGATGCCCTTTACCAGAGCATGTTCGAGCCGCTTCGCGACATCCCAGCCGCGCCATTCCTCGGCCGCCTTTTCCTGCGCCGGGTTGGTGCCCTTATAGCGTTCAGCGAGCGCGATCAGCCGTTCGGTCGGGCTTTCGGCTTCGCCTTCGACCTTGCGATTGAGCACAACATCCTCGACCGCCTGGCGCAATTCGGGGTCGATCGTGTCATAGACGTCGAGTTGCCCCGCGTTGACGATCGCCATGTCGAGCCCGGCCGGGATCGCATAATAAAGGAATACGCTGTGCATAGCGCGGCGCACAGTCTCATTGCCGCGAAAACCGAACGACAGGTTCGACAGGCCGCCCGAGAAATGGACGTGCGGACAGCGCACACGGATGACCTTCACGGCCTCGATAAAGTCGACCGCATAATTGTCATGCTCTTCCAGCCCCGTCGCGACCGCGAAGACATTGGGGTCGAAGATGATATCTTCGGGCGGAAAGCCGATCGTCATCAACAGGTCATAGGCACGCGCGCAAATCTCGATCTTGCGTTCCATCGTGTCGGCCTGCCCGACCTCGTCAAACGCCATCACGACGACCGCGGCGCCATAGGCCATGCATTTGCGCGCGTGCACAAGGAAAGGCTCTTCGCCTTCCTTCATGCTGATCGAATTGACGATCGGCTTGCCGGGAACGCATTTCAGCCCCGCCTCGATCACGCTCCATTTTGAGCTATCGATCATCACGGGGACGCGCGCGATATCGGGCTCCGCAGCGATCAGCTTGAGGAAGGTTGTCATCGCATATTCAGCGTCGAGCAGGCCTTCATCCATGTTGACGTCGATGACTTGCGCGCCATTGTCGACCTGCTGGCGCGCGACCTCGACCGCCGCCGCATAATCGTCGGCGAGGATCAATTTTTTGAACGCCGCGGAACCCGTGACGTTGGTGCGCTCGCCGATATTGACGAAGCTGGAGGCGGCGGCGGTGGTCATCGGGTAATCCTGAATGGAGGTATTAAGCAGCGAGCGGACGGGCGAGAACGAGATCGTCGTAGAGTTTGCCACCGACATTGAACTGGCGGGTCGCGATATCGACGAAGCCCTGTTTGCGGTAGAAAGCGAGCGCGCGCTCGTTGCGCGCATAGACGCCGAGCAGAAGGCGGTCATGCCCGCTCGCGGCTGCGAGCGCCTGCTTCATCAGCGCCGCGCCGACCCCGGTGCCGTGGAAACGCGACAGCGAATAGATGCGCTTCAATTCGATATCGCCGTCGCGCGCGGCAGCGAGGTCTGGTTTGCCGATCAGCGCGAAACCGATCGGTGCGCCGCCCGGCTGCGCTTCGGCGATCCACGCGCGCGCACCGTTTGCGAAATAGGCAAAGTAAGCGTCCGCATTGTGCTGCGCAGCGCAATGACCGACGATCGCGTCGCCGTCGAGTATGCCCGCGAAGGTTTCAAGAAAGGTCGCCGCGCCGATCAGCGCGAGCGCTGGCGCGTCATCCTCTCCAGCCTCCCGGATCGTCCATGTCGGAATGTCGGTCATGGTTCAGGCGGCCATGGTGAAGGGCTCGAGCCCCGCTAACCGCGTCCGCACCGGCACCTCGGGAATATGCCGCGCGGGGAGGCCCCGCACGGCCTTCGCCATCGCCGCGATATGCGCCGGGGTCGATCCGCAGCAGCCGCCGAGGATGTTAACCTGACCATGTTCGGCCCATTCGCGCACCAGCCCCGCGGTCGTGTCGGGCATCTCGTCATATTCGCCAAGTTCGTTGGGCAACCCGGCGTTCGGGTAGACCATCACCAGCGCATCGGCGATATCCGACAGCACGCGGACATGCGGCCGGAGCTGCGACGCGCCGAACGAGCAGTTGAGCCCGATCGTCAGCGGCTTGGCATGGCGCACCGCGTACCAGAAAGCCTCGACCGTGTGCCCCGACAGATTGCGGCCGCTGAGGTCTGTAAGCGTCATCGAAATCATCAAGGGCAACTCGCGCCCGACCTTCGCTTCGGCTTCGAGCGTCGCGGCGATCCCCGCCTTGGCGTTGAGCGTGTCGAAGATCGTCTCGATCAGGATGAAGTCGGCGCCGCCTTCTGCGAGCGCGATGACCTGGTCCATATAGACGTCCTTGAGCTCATCGAAATCGATCTCGCGATAGCCGGGGTTGTTGACATCGGGCGACAGCGACAGCGTCTTGTTCGTCGGACCGACCGCACCCGCGATAAAGCGGCGGCGACCGTCGATCGCCTCATATTTGTCCGCCGCCTCGCGGCCGAGCCGCGCGCTTTCATGGTTGATGTCGGCGACCAGATGTTCGGCGCCATAATCGGCCTGACTGATGCGATTGGCGCTGAAGGTGTTGGTCGACACAATATCCGATCCCGCCGCCAGATAGGCTTCGCCGATCGCGCTCACAATGTCGGGGCGCGTCAGTGCGAGAATGTCGTTATTACCCTTCTGGTCGTGCGAGAGGCCGAGGTTGCCCGCATAACAGGCCTCGGTCAGCTTGCGGATCTGGATCTGCGTCCCCCAACCGCCGTCGGTCAGCAGGACGCGTTCCTTTGCCGCTGCCAATAGAGCTTCGCGGGCGCTTGGTTTCGAATGGGCGGTCATGCGGCTTTCTCCGTCGCGGGTGCCGCCGCCGGGCGCAGGCCCAAGAGATGGCAAATGGCATAGCTGAGTTCGGCGCGGTTGAGCGTGTAGAAGTGGAAATCGCGCACGCCGCCCGCATAGAGACGACGGCACATTTCGGCCGCGACGGTCGCGGCAACGAGCTGGCGCGCCGACGGAAGATCGTCGAGCCCTTCGAACAATGACACCATCCACGCCGGGATCGCGGTGCCGCACAGGTCGGCAATGCGCCGCGTCTGCGACACGTTCGATACAGGCAGGATACCCGGGATGATCGGCGCGTCGATCCCTGCCGCCGCTGCGGCGTCGCGGAAGCGCAGGAAGCTTTCGGGCGAAAAGAAGAATTGCGTGATCGCCCGCGTCGCACCGGCATCAAGCTTGCGTTTCAGATTGTCGAGGTCGGAGGTGGCGCAATCGGCGTCGGGATGAACCTCGGGATAAGCGGCGACCGAAATATCGAACGGCGCGATCGCCTTCAGCCCCGCGACCAGTTCGATCGCATTGGCATAGCCGTCG
>JAURVS010000125.1 GCA_030655355.1 Sphingopyxis sp. | reverse complement strand
CATCGTCTGGTCGGCAAGGTGCGGATTGCCGTGACCCTTAGGGCCGATGAAGAGATTCTGGCCGCCCGCATCGATGACTGAATAGAGCGCGCGGCGGTCGCGGGCGATTTCCATCAGCCCGACCCAGCTTTCGCCGCCATTATGCGGCGCCATTGTCGGTCCGAGGCGCAGCACCGCCGACAGGCGATGCTCGGGATAATCCTCGGCCATTTGCGGACGGTCGGGCGTTTCGAGCGACGCATCGAAATATTTCCAGTAAATCGGCTGCTTCCATTCGGCCATGTCCTTGCCGGGGAAGCGGGGTTTGACCTCGGCGATCGTTGCCTTAATCGTGTCGATCATCATCGCGGTGCGATCGCGCCCGTTGAAATAGTCGACGCCCAGCGGCGCGCCCGCCTTCTCGCCCTGGAAGGCGCGCAGCAACAGGCTCGATTGATAGGTCAGGTAACGATCGGCATCGATCGCTTTCCACCAATCGCCCATATCGTCGCCGAACAGCGTTTTCGGCGCAACCTGCAGCCAGCTGCGATACAGCGTCAGCCCCGGATTGTCGTATTTCTGGTCGGCGTCGCGGTCCTGATACAGGCCGTTGAAGCTCAGCATCAATTCGCCGGCGCGCTTCACGTCTGGGTCGTCGCTCGTCTCGATCGCCTTGCGGATATAGGGCGCGAAGAAATCGGGAGCGGCCTGATTGCGGTCGACCGCACCGAGCGCGTTGAATATCTGGCCATTGATCTCGCGCATGTCGAGGAGAGTCAGCGAATGCCCCGCCTTCGCCAGCCGGTCGCCGAGCCAGGTGCGGAAGGTCGCGCCGATCCGGGCATTGTCGCCTTCCTGCGACCACCCCGTCGCCTTGCTATTCCATGAAAAGAAATAGCCCTGTTTCGGATTGATCATGTGCGGTTTTTCCGCAGGTGTCAGGAAACCCGTCCACTCATATTCGCCGGTTCCGGGCGTGGGCAGACGGGGATCGACGCTGGCTGATTTCTTGGGCAGCGCACCCGCCTCGAAATAGGCAATCGTACCATCCTCGCCGCCGTAGCAGGCGCCGACGTTCCAGCCGATGCGATCGACCCCCTTTTCCTTGAAATCTTTCAGGCTCTTGGCGCGGCCCATTTCGGCGAAGGCGACCCATGTATCAAGTTCGTGGCCGTGGACGCCCATCTGCTGCGAGTAAGCGGTTCCGTTCGCCACGTCCCATGCGATCACCGGGCCGTGGATCGTCCATGCGACTTCATGGGTGAAGGGCTTCCCGTCCTTGACCGTAAAGGCCTCGGTGCGATGCTCCATCTTCTTCCACGCGCCCTTGTACCAATATTCATAGGCATTTCTGGGGTTCAGCCGTTCGGCGAAGGTCGTTCCGGCCTCACTGCTGCCTGACACGAGCAGCCAGCCATGCTGCGCGCCGCGCCCCATGATCGGGACGCCCCAGCCGGTCGTGCTAAAGCCCGTATTGTCCAGCCCGCCACCCTTCAGATGAATCTCAGCGCCGTCGGCGGTGGCCTGAAGCATCAGCACCTTTCCGCTCGCCGACTTGTCGGGTCCGATGACCATGCAGCGGCTGGCCCCCTTGACGGGCTCGGTCGGTTTTGTCTGCGCGGCCGCGGATTCCAGATTGCGTTTCGGCGCCAGCTGCGCCGGGGAAAGGATGGGTACGGGAATCGGGCGGGCAGGGGCAAGGTCGTCGCCCGCAGGGATTGTGGTCGGGGAATCGGGATCGGAGATCGGAACGACGTCGTTGAAGATCTGCCATGCCTTGTCTTGGCCGTATCGATCGGTCATCGCTTTCAGAAATTCGAGATTGCGAATTTCATAGGTGTCGCGTCCCAGCGGTGCCGCACCGATGAGCGCCAAATATTCGGCGAGGCCCCAGCGTGTCGGACGGATGCCCCAGCGGATGAATTCGAGCGGCGTCAGCGCGTCAGGATTAGCGTTTACTTCATCGATGCGCTTGTTGATGCCATCGACCATCGCCTGGATCATCTTCTGATGTTCGGGCGCGAGCGCGCGATAGCGTTGCAGCAATTGGGCATCGGTCAAGCGGCGCCCGCGCATCATCTTGTCGCTTTCGATCGCCGATTTGCCAACCAGCTCGGCGCGGCGTCCCTGCGTATTATGGCGCGCGAGTTCCATCGAGGCGAGCCGGTCGTGCGCCATCGTATATCCCGCACCGAACATCACCGCGTCCGACGTGTCGGCGACGACATGCGGAACGCCATAATCACCGCGGTAGATGGTGACTTTCTCTTGCGCATTCGCTGCGCTCAGCGTTGTAGACAGAAGCGCAAGACAGCTGGCCTTGCGGAGCAGCGACGAACGACGGTTCGGCATAAAGGCGACCTCTCTACGAACTTGATGAAGGGAGAAAATTTTCGGCCAGCGCGACCCACAGCGCCGCGCCGGTGGGCGAGATGCTGTCGTCATATTCATAATGATTATTGTGCAGCATCACCGACCCCGGGCCGGTGTCGCCATTGCCAAGCAGCAGGAAGCAGCCGGGAACGACGTCGAGATAGCGCGCGAAATCCTCGCCTCCCATCGCGGGCGCCTCGAGGTCGATGAAGCGGTCCGCGCCGATCAGCCCGATCGCGATCTCGCGCACACGGGCATAGACGTCGGCGGGATTGTGCAGCGAAGGATAGCCGCGTTCGTAATGCAACTCGGCCTCGGCGCCGAACGACCGCGCGACGCTCTCGACGATATCGCGCAGCCGCTGTTCGACCAGATCCTGGCTTTGCCGCGACAGCGTGCGGACGGTGCCCGCGAGATGCGCTTCATCGGCAATGATGTTGAACGCCGTGCCCGCCGCCATCTTGCAGATCGACACGACGGCGGCGTCCATCGGATCGACGCTGCGCGCAACGATGCTCTGGACCGCGACGACGATATGCGATGCGACGAGGATCGGGTCGATGGCGAGGTGCGGGCGCGCGGCGTGGCCGCCCTTGCCCTTGACGCTGATCTTGAAAAGGTCGGCCGCAGCATAGAGCGGGCCGACACGCCCCGCGAGTTTTCCGGCGGGGAGGCCGGGGCGATTGTGGACGCCGAAAATCGCCTGCATCGGGAAGCGCTCGAACAGCCCGTCGCGGATCATCGCGCTCGCGCCGCCCTCGGGGTGACCGTCGGCGCCGCTATAGCCGAGCGATTCTTCGGCGGGCTGAAAGATCAGATGGACTGCGCCGTCGAAATTGCGTGTCGTGGCCAGATGTTTGGCGGCGCCGAGCAGCATCGCTGTGTGGCCGTCGTGACCGCAGGCGTGCATCACGCCGGGGTTCGCCGAACTATGGTCCGACGCGCGCGCCTCGGTCATCGGCAGCGCGTCGATATCGGCACGAATGCCGATCGCGCGGTCCGACTGTCCGGCGCGGATCGTCGCGACGATGCCGGTTCCCCCAATGCCGCTCTCGATCTCCTCGATCCCGAATTCGCGCAGCAGGTCGATGATGAAGGCGCTGGTGCCATGCTCGTTAAAGCCGAGCTCGGGATGCTGATGGATATGGCGGCGCCAGCCGGTCATGTCGGCTTCGAGATGGGAGAGATCGACAGGCATGGCGTTGTTCCTCACGGGCGGACATGCCCCGGCAGTTGATAGAAGACCTGGGCGCCGGGACCTAGCGGCAGGTCGAAGCCGACCCAGGCGACGGTCATCGCAATCCCCATCGCCATGAAGCAAAGCGCATAAGGCAGCATCAGCGCGAGCAAGGAGCCGACCCCCATGCTCTTGTCCCAGCGCTGGCAGAAGACAAGGACGAGCGGAAAATAGCTCATCAAGGGGGTCATGATGTTGGTGTAGCTGTCGCCCATGCGATAGGCGGCGGTCGTCATTTCGGGGCTGATGCCGAGCAGCATGAACATCGGCACGACCACCGAGGACAAGACGCTCCATTTCGCCGTCGCCGAACCGATGAAGAGATCGAGGAGCGACGAGAGAAGCAGCACACAGACGAGCAGCAGCGGGGCGGGGAGCCCCATGCCCTGCAGCCTTTCGGCGCCGCTGATCGCGATAATCGGACCGATGCCCGACCAGTTGAACATCGCGACGAAATGCGCGGCGAAGAACACGAAGACGACATAAGGCGCGAGCGTCTTCACGCCTTCGCGCATCATGCCGATCACGTCCGACGAGCTTTTGATCACCCCGACGGCGCGGCCGAAGACGGTGCCGGTGAGCAGGAACAGCAGGAACAGCGCGGCGATGATCGAGGCGTAAAGCGGTTGCAGCCTGATCGGCCCCTCGACATCCTGATCGATGAAGGGCGTATAGCCGGGCCAGAGGCACAGCGCCGCGAATGCGGCGACGACGAGAAGCGCAACGACGCCCGCGTGGCGAAGCCCGCGGCGCTCGTCGGCGCTAAGTTCGCCCTTCTCAAGGTCGGCGCGAAGCTGATCGTCGATTTCCTCGTTCCAGGTGCCGAGCCGCGGCTCGACGATCCTGTCGGTGACGAACCAGACGATCGGGGTGAAAAAGATGACGATACCGAGGATGAAATACCAGTTGCCGAGCGGATTCATCGTCCAGCCGGGATCGACGATCCGCGCGGCTTCCTGCGTGAAGCCGAACAGTAGCACGTCGAGCTGTCCGGGCATGATATTGCCGGCATAGCCGCCCGAAACGGCGGCGAGCGCGGCGGCAATTCCCGCGAGCGGATGGCGTCCGACCGACGCGAACAGCACTGCGGAAAGCGGGATCAGCACGACATAGGCGGCGTCGGCAGCGTGGTGCGACACCATGCCGATGATGGCGATCAGCGGGGTCATGTACCGGCGCGGCGTGTTGCGCAGCGATCCGCGGATCAGCGCGAAGAACATCCCCGATCGCTCGGCGACCGCCGCGCCCATCATGATCGTCAGCACGATCCCGAGCGGCGTGAAGCTGGAATAGGTGCGCGGCATTTCAGTAAAGAGGCGCGTGATATTGTCGGAAGAGAAGAGGCTGGACGCGCGATAGGTGAGCACCCCGCCCGCAAGCTCCGCGTTGGCGGGAGCTTCCTTGCCCGAATAGGGGAGCGAGGCGCTCCATCCGAGTGCGGCGCCGAGCGCCGACGCGAGCATCAGCACGATGATCAGATAGATGAAGATAATCGTCGGGTCGGGCAGCAGATTGCCCACACGCTCGATAAAGCCGAGGAAGCCCCTCTGACGGGCAGGGCGAACTGTTTCAGAACTCATGATCGCGCATCCTGCATCAGCCGTTGTTCGCGAGGAATTGGTGCCCGCCCGCCTAGGCAGGCGGGCACCATCCCTACCGGTTTGGGATCAGAAGTTCACTTCGAGGCCAGCCCGGATCACGGGCCCGAACTGATCGAAACCGCCGCCCGACGGATCGATGACCTGAACCGACTCCATTACCGGCAAGCGTACGTTGAACAGGTTGCTGACGCCAAAGGAGAATTTCGCCTCCTGATCGCCCTGGATGGGCAAGCGGTACGATGCCGAAATATCATTGTAGAATTTCGACCCCGTATGGTCGGGCGACAGCAATTCACGGCTGATGCCCGGCGAGATGTCGGTCAACGCCTGGTTTGACTGATAGCGACCCTGCCAGCCAACAGTCAGGCCGCCGATCGAATAGTTGAGCCCGACCACGCCCTTATATTTGGGATAGCCGTAAAATCCTTCGAGCACGGTGTAGAGATCCGGCCGCGCCTGGAAGGTGAAGGTACGGAGGCGATGCAGATAGGTGAAGGCGAGGTTGGCCGAGAGACGGCCTTCGCCGACCGGAAGAGCGTAAAACACCTGTGTGTCGAGCCCCGAAGTCTGGAGTTTCGACGTGTTGACATAGGTGCTGTTGCCGCCAGTGATGCTGAAGAAGTTCGGCCCCGGGGTCTGGTCGCGCGTGATCAGCGCGCACAATTCGGGGTCGGGACCGCCAGCGCGATCGACGCAATTTTCGGCAATCGCCTGCGGGCTGAGGAAACTGATCGCATCCTCGATCTTGATGTTGAACCAGTCGGCCGAAATCTGCAGTCCCGGCGCGAAATTCGGCGTCAGGACGAAACCGGCCGTCCAGCTGTCCGAAACCTCGGGCCGGAGATTCTGGTTGCCCGACACGATGAACGGTATGCCGATCCCGCCACTGACCGGGACGAAGCCTGCCGGGCGACCCAATGCGGCGCAGTTGGCGGCGCGATTGGGATTCTGACCAAGAGTGTTTTGCGAACAGGGGTCGTTGACGTTCGTCGTCTGACCCTCGCTCGGGCGGAAGGCTTCGAAGATATTCGGTGCGCGAATGGCGCGGCTTAACGTCGCGCGCAGGCGGAAGCCGTCGACCGGCTCCCAGATCGCGCCGGCTTTCCACGAGGTCGCCTGTCCGGCATGACTATAGTCCGCGTGGCGCACCGCGCCTTCGACCGACAGCAGTTTGGCAAAGGGCATGTCGGTCAAAATCGGGATGCTCAATTCGCCGAAGAGTTCGGTGACGTGATAGCCGCCCGAATAATCCTGCGACGAGGCCTGGTTGGTGACGCCCGCCTTGATCAGCGGATCGGTGGTCCGGCCGTTGCTTTCTTTGCGATATTCGGCGCCGATCGCGATGCCGATCGACCCGCCGCCGGGCATCGTAAGGAATTTGCTCGAATCGCCGGAGAGCGAGAAGCCCGCCGTGGTCTGGCGAACAAAGGCGTTCGACACGGTGGTCGTGCTGACGAAATCGCGCGCTTCCTGCGAACTTGCGGTCGAGCCGAACGGATTGAACGGCACGCAGGGGCCGCCGCCGACGATATTGGGGCGCACATAGCCAACGGGTTGCAGCGCGGGGACATCCATGCGGCAACGGATCTGCCCCGAACCGGGGTCGACCACGGCATCGAGCGCCGCGCGCAAATTGGGCAGCAGCATGCGATTATAGCCGGTGAACTTCGCCTTGGTCCGGCCGTAAGTGCCATAGATGTCGTAGCGAAGATCGGAGAAGCCCGTCTCGAACTCACCCTTCAGCCCGCCGACAAACGACAGGCTGTTGCGGTCGACCTGGCTATAGCGCAGCCCGACGTCGGTGTAGAGCCGGTCGAGCGCCAGCGTCGTCGCACCAGCCGCCAGCAATTGCTGACGGAAAGGCTCATTAAGGAATGCATTTTGCGCGATATTGATCGGCTGGGCCGCGCGAAGCACGGGCTGACCGCGGCCATAGCTCGACGTGTTGTTATAGTCGGCGCCGAAATAGGCCCGCACATTGTCGCTCACGTCGAAATGAGCGCTGAGGTTGAGGTTGTAGCGCTCGATATCGGGAACGATCGAAATCGAATCGTCGAAGCGGAAGCAGGCCGGTCCGCAATTGTCGAACTTTCCAAACAGGCTGCCATCAGTGAAGAGCGGAGTCGGCGCGCGGCGCGGGGTGCCGTCATCGTTGAATACGAACGCACCAAGGCCGCCGGTGTCGCCGCGAAGGCCCACAGCGCCGTAACCCGAATATTGGAAGGCCTCGCCGCCCGAGACGATGATATAGTCGGGAATGCCGTCATCGGGACCGGTGTCGGCCGGATTGATCATCGCGACATTATTGCGCATGTCGGCCTGACGCGGGGTGATTTCTTTCACCTTGGTATAGTCGGCCGCCACAGTGATATTACCGCGACCTTCGGCGAAATTCTTGCCCGCCACGATGCTTCCCCCATAGGTGAAGCCTTCCGACCCGCGTGACGGCTGCGACCCGTTGAACGACAGGCGAACGCCGTCGAAATCATCCTTGGTGATGATGTTCACGACGCCCGAAACGGCGTCCGAGCCATAAATGGCCGACGCGCCGCCGGTGATGATCTCGACGCGCTCGATCAGGTTGGGATTGATCGAATTGAGGTCGAGCGCGGCGCTGTCGGTGGCGCCCGCGACGCGGCGCTTGCCGTTGACGAGAACAAGGGTGCGGTTCGACCCGAGGCTGCGCAGATCGACGACTGCAAGGCCGCCGCTATTCTCGCCGCGCGAACCCGAGGCGCCGCTCTGCTGGCTCTGCTGCATGCTGCCCGAAAAACCGATTGCCGGTTGCTGGGCGAGGGCGCGGCCAATGTCGAATTGTGCGTTGTTGGCGCCGAGCGTTTCGGAGCTGACGACGCCGACCGGGGTCGGCAGGTCGAGGACCGGGCGGCCGATGCGCGAGCCGGTCACGACGATTTCGCTGCC
>JAURVS010000123.1 GCA_030655355.1 Sphingopyxis sp. | reverse complement strand
GCCCGCGACATGGTCGCCCCCGGCCCCGATACCGCGGCGCTGCGCGACATCATCGCGCTCGCGCTCCGCACCCCCGATCATGGCAAACTCGCGCCCTGGCGGATCATCACCGTCGCAGATGATCAGCGCGAGACGTTCGCCGCTTTGCTCAAACAGGCATGGATCGCCGAAAATCCGGGTGCCGTCGGAATGGACCTCTCGGCGCTCGACCAGTTCGCGCATCAGGCGCCGACGCTACTCGTGCTCGTCTCGACCCCCGTCGCGGGCAGCAAGGTTCCGGTGTGGGAACAACAGATGTCGGCGGGTGCCGTCGGCATGAACCTGCTTCACGCCGCGCATGCGCATGGATTCGTCGGAAGCTGGCTCACCGGCTGGGCCGCCTACAGCCCGCAAGTCGCGGCGGCGTTCGGCGCGGGCGACGGCGACACGATCGTCGGCTATTTCTTTCTCGGCACAGCCTCGCGTGACCTCGACGAGCGGCCGCGCCCCGAATATGACGCGGTTGTCCGGACTTGGGACATTTAATTTCGCATTGTTGACCCGCTTTGTAATTAGCCGCGTTTGACTGTGCTGCTGTCTTATGGCATTAAGGCGGCATGCTCGATCAGTCCAAACCTGTGTACCAGCGTCTGCGCGATGTCATCGCGAACGCCATCCTCGACGGCCAATTCCACGACGGCGACATGTTGCCGTCGGTCCGGTCGCTTGCGGCCGAGGAAGGCGCCAACCCGCTGACCGTCGCCAAAGCGTATCAGACGTTTCAGGACGAAGGACTGGTCACCGTCAAACGCGGCGTCGGCATGTTCGTCGCTGAGGGTGCGACCGAGCGCCTCCGCGACCTGATGCGCGCCGACTTCCTCGCCAATGTCTGGCCTCCGGTCGCGCAGCAGATGCGCCGCATCGGCCTCGACGCCCGCACCTTGCTCGACCTTGCCGAAGCCTGAGAAGAACGGTCTGTTTGGGGGCTTCTATACCCCCACGTCATCCCGGGCTTGACCCGGGACCCGCCTTCCCTTGGCGTCCCCTACAAATCTGCCGACTGTCCCCCGGCGAAAGCCGAGGCCCGGCGAAGTCGGCGCAGCCCGGCGTAGGCTTCGGCTTTCGCCGGGGGACAGCGCAGAGAGATAAGCTGCGACCGCATCCACCCTGATTTCACACCAGCACTCCCCACTCACTCTTGTTAAAGCCCCGGCGCCCGACTATCTCGCGCCCGTAGCCTCCGGCACCTTGGCCAGCGGACGCCGCCACCAAAGATTGCCTTCACCTGACCCCTCCTCCCGCCACTTCCGACATCGAACGGCTCAACATCGGGGCGCCGCGCCGCGCGCTTGCGATCAGCCTGTCGATACTGATCCCGGCGCTCTTGCTGCTCATGCTGCTCTCCTTCGGCGTCGAAAGACCGCCCGAACATCAGGAAGAGAGCATCAGCGTCGTAAATCTTCCCAGGGGCCAGGCGCCTGCGGAAGCCGCCGCCCCCAGCACCGCCGAAAGCGAGCAGGCTAAAGAACAGCCGCAGGAACAACCCGTAACGCCGCAGCCGACTGCGCCCACCGAACCGCTGCCGCCGCAACCCGTCCTGCCCAAGCCTCCCACATCATTATCAACACCCAGCCCACCGCCGCCTGCGCCGTCGGTGCCAAAAATCGGCGTACGCTTGCGCGGCGGTCCAGCCGCCGGGCCGCCCAATACCGGCGGCGGTTCCGCCTCCCGCGACACCGAACAGGTTGGGCTCGCGCCGAATGGCGCGCCGCTTTACGCAGCGGCATGGTATCGCGAGCCGACCGACAGCGAGTTGCGTGGTTATTTGTCGACCGCCAGCGGGCCCGGATGGGGATTGATCGCGTGCCGCACTGCGCCCGACTATCGCGTCGAGGATTGCGTTGGCCTCGACGAATACCCGAATGGGTCGCAGATGAATCGCGCGGTGCTCGCCGCGGCTTGGCAGTTCAGGGTGCGGCCGCCGCGCGTCGGGGGGCAGTCCATGGTCGGCGCGTGGGTTCGGATCAGGATAGATTATCGAACTCGCCAACGATAGCATCGGTTCGACGTTGTCTGCGACGTCGCTCTACCCTGCCTACCGCCCGATCTGCGCTGCCTTGTCGCGCAGATCGGCTGCTGATTGCTTATCGCCGCGCTTCTCCAACAGGCTCGCGTAAAATTCCATGATCCCGGCATTCAGCGGTTGCAGCCGATAGGCGCGGTAGATCAGCGGCAATGCGCGATCATTGTCACCCTTCGCGGCCCATGCCCGCGCGAGTTCGCGCAAGATGACGGCATCGCGGTCGCCGATCCGGCGGCGCACGCGCTCGAAATAGTCGATCGCCTGGTCCCAATGCTCGATATCTATCGCCAGATGCCCGGACAGGCGATCAGCCGCGATGCTTGAAGGCTGGCTGTCGCGCAGCGCTAGGATCGCCGCGCCCGATCCGGCCACGTCGCCCGCACGGAACAGCGCGTTCGCCAACCGCAGCGTCGTGCGCTCTCCGGCATCGAGGTCGCGCGCCGCGCGATAAGCCTGCACCGCCAGGTCATATCGCCCCGCCGCCAGCGCCGCATCGCCGAGCAGGATATGCGCGTCGGCGACGCCGCGGTTCGCATCGCGCAATTTTGTCGCGCGCTCGACGGCGCGCGCGCTGTTGCCATTGGCTATGTCGGCCGAGAGCGCCGGAATGGCCACCGCCGGGTTGAGTGGATCGGCGTCCGCTGCGCGGCTCAACAGTCCATAATCCTGATCGATCGCAAAGGGCGTCGCTTCGCCGCGCATCAGCGTTGCCGCCCGCGCAAGATAATCCGCCGTTTCACTCCGCTGGCCGAGTTCGGCAGCCGCCCGGCCAGCAAGCAGCAGCGACCAGCTATCCGCATCGGGGCGACCGACGATCGGCAGCAGGGCCTCGATCGCCCCATCCGAATCGCCATCGGCCCAGTCGGCAGCAGCCCGAATACGACGCGCCGAAAAATTGTTCGGCTGTTCGACAATCAGTCGGTCCGCCCATGTCGCCGCGACCGCCTCGCCACCGAGTTCGAGCTCGACGATCGCGCTAAGCAGCATGAAGGAGGGCTGCTCGTCGAGCTCGCCGCGCGTGCGCTGAAGCAGGCTGCGTGCCAGCCGGTAATTGTCGGCGCGCGCAGCCAGCACCGCTTGCAGATAATAGAGGCGCGGATCGCGCGGGACGATCACCGCGGCGTGGCGGAGCGCCGCCAGCATGTCGCGATAACGCCCGAGGTCGCCAAGCGTCGCGGCCTGCTCGATCAACGCATCGGCATTGTCGGGGTCAGCGGCAAGCGCATCTTCGTACCAGTCGAGCGAGGTCGTCAGGCCGTCCTCGGTCCGGACGAGATTCGCCTTGAACGCCAGTGCGGCGCTGTTCGCCTTGTCGAGTTCGATCGCATAGTCGACCGCGTCACGCGCACCGAGCGTGTCGGCATTGGCATCGCGAAACCGCGCGACATCGACCCACAGCGCCGAATTGCGCGGCAATTCATGGACCGCGCGGTCATAGGCTTCGCGCGCGGCGTCCAGATCGCCGTTGCTCAAATGAACATCGCCCGCGACCCACGCCGCTTCGCCGATCATCTCGGGAATGATCGGCCCATCGTCGAGCGTCTGAAGCGCGCGCGTGCCGTCGCCCTGCATCGCATAGGCCCGCGCGAGCAGCGGCCGTAACGCCGCGTCATTGGCTCCCGCAACCAGCGCGCCCTTGACCGCCGCTTCAGCCCCGACGCCGTCTCCCAGACGGATCGCGACGCGCGCCAGTTCGACGCGCTCAACAATCGCTTTTGGATTGTCTGCAATGGCGTCCTGCAACGTGACGCGGCGCTGCTCATATTCCTTGCGCGGCGCGCTTGCGGATTCGCGGCCACATCCTGCCACCAGCGTCGCCGCGATCAGCAGCGCGCCCGCCCAGAAGCGGCGAAGCTCCATTCAGGCCTGCATCCGATATTGCTTGAGCAGATCGTACAGCGTCGGACGACTGATCCCGAGCAGCTTCGCAGCCGCCGAGATGTTGCCCTCGCTCTGCGTCATCGCGCGGCGGATCGCCACGCGGTCGGCGGCTTCACGGGCGCTGCGCAGATTGAGCCACGCCTCCTCGCCGTCGCCTTCGCCGCCCGCCATATCGAGATCCTCGCGCATCACCAGCTTGCCGTCGGCCATGATCACCGATCGTTTGATCCGGTTCTCGAGCTCGCGAACATTGCCCGGCCAGCGCCCCTCGTCGATCGCCTGCAGGGCATCGGGCGCAAAGCCACGCACCGCGGGGTTCATCTCGGGCGCATATTGGTGCAGGAAATGTCGCGCGAGCAGCACCGCATCGCCGGGCCGCTCAGCGAGCGATGGAATTTTGACCACCATCTCGGCGAGCCGGTAATAGAGGTCGTCGCGAAAGCTCTGTTCGGCAATCATCGCGTCGAGGTCGCGGTGCGTCGCACAGACGATCCGGGTATCGACCGCAATCGCCTTGCGCCCGCCGATGCGCTCGATCGTCCGCTCCTGCAGAAAGCGGAGCAGCTTGACCTGCAGCGGCAGCGGAATGTCGCCGACTTCGTCGAGGAACAAGGTTCCGCCATGCGCGAGTTCGATCTTGCCCTCGGTCGTCTTGACCGCGCCGGTGAACGCGCCCTTTTCGTGCCCGAACAGCTCGCTCTCGAGCAGATTTTCGGGGATTGCCGCGCAGTTGATTGCAACGAACGCGCCGTCGCGGCGACCGCTCGCTTCGTGCAGCCCGCGCGCGAGCAATTCCTTGCCGGTGCCACTCGCCCCAAGCAACATCACCGATACGTCGAGGTTCGCGACGCGCTCGATCGTGCGCGCGACCTTTTGCATCTCGGGGGCGCCGGTGATCATCCCGCCGAGTACGCGATTGCCGCTGCTCCCCTGCCCGGCGAGCCGCGCATTCTCGACCTCGAGCTCGCGGACATGGAAGGCGCGGCGGACGATCAGGCCGAGCTCGTCGATGTCGATCGGCTTCTGATAGAAATCCCACGCTCCGCTGGCGATCGCGTTCAGCGCGCTCGCGCGTTCGCCATGTCCCGACACGACGATGACCTTGGTATCGGGCTTGGCTTCGATGATCGCCTTCAACGTGCGAAACCCCTCGCGCGTCCCGTCGGGATCGGGCGGCAGGCCGAGGTCGAGCGTCACCACATCGGGCTCCTCGGCGCGCAGCAACTCGATCGCGGCATCATGGTCGCCCGCGATCAGCACCTGATAATCTTCATACGCCCATTTAAGCTGCGCCTGCAGCCCCGGATCGTCCTCGACCACCAGCAATTTGCACAGGTTGATCCCGCTTTCGATCATTTATGTCCCACTTTCATCACCCTGGCATCACCGTCGAAGTCGCTTCGCGCGTCCGCCAGCGGCAGCCACAGTGTAAAGCTGCTTCCCTTGCCCGGCTCGCTTGCCACGTCGATCGCCCCGCCAGCCGCCTGCGCGATCTGCAACGCTTCGAATGCACCAAGGCCGAAACCCGAATCCTTCGTCGAGACGAACGGCTTGAACAGCTCGTCCCGAATGAAGTCGCGCGTCATGCCGCTGCCCTGATCGATCACGTCGATCCGGACCCGCCCATGCTCGGCGACGGCAACCACCTGAACCGACGTTCCGGCATCCGATGCGTCGATCGCATTGGTGACGAGATGCTGGACAATCTGCCGGATCGCCCCTGCATCGGCCCACGCCGACAGCCCCGCCTGACAGCCGACGAACAGCGCACGGCGCGGTCGCATTTCTACCGCAATGGCATTCAGCACCGGCTCGACCAGCGCCCGGCCCGCGTCCGACGACGGCCCCCGTTCGCGCGGCGACAGGCGGACGAGCAGGTCGCTGAGGCGGCCAGCCGAATTCTTCAACGTTTCGATCATGTCGGCGCGAAAATCGGGTTTGTCGGCATGACGCTCGGCATTGCGCGCAAGCAAACCGAACTGGCTCGCCAGATTCTTGATGTCGTGCATGATGAAGGCAAAGCGGCGATTGAATTCATCAAAGCGCCGCGCCTCGGAAAGCGCCTGTTGGCTCTGCGATTCAGCCAGATAGCTTGCCGCCTGCTGCCCCGCGATCCGCAGCACGTCGAGATCCTCCCAGTCGAGCGCACGCGACACTGCCGGGCGGTGAAGAACGACGATCGCGATCATCCGGTGGAAATGCAGCACCGGCACGACGACCCAAGCACGTGTGTCGGCGATCAGCCAGTCGGGGATTGCCAGATCCTCGCTCGGCCGTCCGCGCCGCTCTGCATCGAGATCGACGATATGCCGCGTTTCCTGCAGCATGAAAGCCGACCGCAGCGACAGCGTCGCCTCACCCTCGGGACCAGCGGGCCAGTGCCATTGCTCGGCGATACGAAAGCCGCCCATTGGCCCGGGCAACATCAGCAGCGCGCCCGGGCTACCCGTCAACTCGGCCAGCGCCTTGGCAACGCGGCGATGGAGGTTGCGGTCATCCTCGCCGTCTCCCTGCCCGAGCGTCGCGGTAAAGCGCATCCATTCGGCACGATAGTCATAGCGATGCTCGAAGAAATGTTTGGAAATCATCACCGACAACCACGCCCGCGACCTTGCCGACGCGAGCATCAGCCCGCCGGTGCCGAGCGCGACGAGCAACGATATGCCCTGCGCCAGCTCGGCATAGTCGCCGCCGACAGCCCGCGCGACCGCGCCGGTCAGCGCAATGACAATCAGATAGGCCGCAGCGCCCAGCAGAATGAGAGTCCGCATCGCCGCCGTGCGCGACAGCCGCATCCGCTCACGCCCGATATCCATCGCGGCGACGATATAGACCGGCAGCGTCAGTAGCACGACCGCAGGCAACAGCGCGGTCAGCGTTTTCGCTTCCTCGCCGGTCAGCGCACCGATCAGCTGAACATTGACTTCATACGCCCACAGCATCGCGAACCCGGCCGCGACCGCCATCACCGGCATGCGCTGTCCCGCGCTGGCGTGGCGAACGCCGCCATCGATGATCAGCAGCCCGCCGACCGCCACGACCATCGCGGCAAAGGTAAGTGTCGGCGTCATCCACGGCTCGGCCGCCGCACCTGCGCGCAGATGCGCCGCTGCCCCGAGCAGCAGAGTGATCAGACAAATCGTGCCCAGCATCCGCAGGATCAGCCGCAACGGACGCGACATCGGCGCGCGCGGTGACCAGAAGGTTGCCGACAGCCAGCTCAGCATCGCCAGATCGCGCAATGTTTGCACGACCAGCGACTGCGACGATCCGGGCGAAAAGATCGTGATCGCGCCGCACCATAATGCCGTGGCCGCCGCTGCCAGCATCAGCCCGCGCGGTGCCGGCATCAACGCCGCCATCCGCTCACGCGGTCGCAGCAGCAGCCACAATGTGACGCCAACGAAGCCGACCAAAGCAAGGCCGGACAATATCTGTGACAGGCCGGTCAGCGCGCCCATGGTTACCGCGCACCCTCCGGCCACAGCACGACACGCACCGTCTGGAGCAGGATCAGGAGATCGAGGAAGGGCGAATAATTTTTTGCGTAATAAAGATCATATTCCAGCTTCACCCGCGCATCCTCGACCGACGCGCCATAGGGATAGTTGATCTGTGCCCAACCGGTGAGGCCCGGCTTCACCATGTGCCGTTCGGCATAATAGGGCAGCTTCTTTTCCAGCTCGTCGACGAAGCTCGGCCGTTCGGGCCGCGGCCCGACGAAGCTCATGTCGCCTTTCAGGACGCACCATGTTTGCGGCAGTTCGTCGATCCTGAGCTTGCGGATCACGCGGCCGACGCGCGTGACGCGCGGATCGTTCTCGCTCGCCCATACGGCTTTGCCGCCGACTTCGGCATCGACACGCATCGAACGGATTTTGAAGATATCATAGGGTTCGCCGAACAGGCCGACACGCGGCTGGCGATAAAAGACCGGCCCACGGCTATCGAGCATCACTGCAAGGCCGGCGATGATCACCAGTGGCAACCCGATGACGAGCACAAGCAGGCTGGCGACGATATCAAACAGCCGCTTGCCGACTTTCGAAATACGCTGACCGGCGGAGAAGCCGTCGGAAAAGATCAGCCCGCTGGGATTGGTGGTCGCAAGGTCGACGCGCCCGGTCTCGCGTTCGATGAAGCTCGCAATATCGTTGACATGGACGCCCGTCGTCTTGACCCGCAACAGGTCGTTCAGTGGCAATGCGTTGCGCCGCTCCTCCAGCGCGAGCACCACTTCACCCGCGCCCAAGGCCACCACATGCTCTGACAGATTTTCGATCTCTTCACGCGGAATTGCATCGGCGACGGTCTTTTCGACGCCGCTCATTGCGATGAATCCGACCATCTCCAGCCCGCTGCCCGGCGCGTCGGCCAGCGCCGCGAGCCGCGCCGCCCGCGGCCCCGCGCCCAGCACCAGAATGCGGCGACGAAACGCCTCGGCTCCGCCCGACTGAGTCAAGGCTAGGCGGATCAGGAACAGCGCCGAGATGGCAAAGATCATCGCGTACAGGCTGTTCGCGCGCCACAGCGTCGCGGTCGGCAACAGAAAGCCCAGCACCGACAGGAAAATCACGCCGAGCGATATCGCGGCCAGCAAACGTGCGGTCGCAAAGCGCATCGAGCGCAGCCCCTCGTTCCCGTACATTCCGGTCGCCATCATCGCGAGCGAGTTGGACAGCGCAAACGTCGCGAGCGGAAGCCAGCGGTCGCCGAGCGGACCGGCGTCGAAGCCGGCCTGATGGGCATAAAGATGCCACGCACCCTCGGCCGAACCGAGTAGCGCCAAAAATTCGACCAGCGCCAGCCATAAGACAGCGTGCGGCACATAATGTTTAAACAGCCGGAACATGGAAAATCGCTGACCCTTTCGTCCGCGCGATACTACAGGCTAGGCGTCAACTGTCGGTTAATTTTACACTGGCGCATGGGCAAATCATATGATGACCGCCAGCATCCAACGCGATAGACCGAGCGTTATGACGCTGATGATCCAGCCTGTTATACTGTGCGGCGGTGCCGGCACCCGCCTTTGGCCCGAGTCCCGCGGCACGCGTGCGAAGCAGTTTCTGCTGCTGCACGGTGAACGCAGCCTGTTCCGACAGACCGTCGAGCGCGCGCCTGCCGGCCCCAACTTCCTCCCGCCCATCGTACTTTGTGGCGACGGGCATGTCGCCATGGTTCGCGAACAGATGAGCGACCGCGAAGAGACGCTCCTTGTCGAGCCGATGCCGCGCAACACCGCCGCCGCAATCGCTCTGGCCGTCGCACGCGCCGACGCCAACATGCTGCTTCTTGTCATGCCGAGCGATCATGTCATTTCTGACGTCGCCGCCTTTCATGCCGCGATTGCCAAGGGCGTGCGCCTTGCGCAGCAGGACTGGCTCGTCACTTTCGGGATCACCCCGGACGGGCCCGAAACCGGGTTTGGTTATATCGCCGCGGGCACCCCGCTGGGTGATGACGGCTTTGCCGTTGAACGCTTCGTCGAAAAGCCGCCGCTTGCCGATGCCGAAGCGATGCTCGCCGCGGGCGGCTACAGCTGGAACGCCGGTATTTTCCTGTTCCGCGCCGCCCGGATGCGCGATGCGATGCTAACGCATTGCCGCGATATTTTTGAAGCGGCAGACCGCTCGATTGCGGCGGGAATGCACGACGGCGACGCGCTTTATGCCGACGCGATCGAGTTCGCCAAGGCCCCGTCCAATTCGATCGACTATGCGGTAATGGAGAAGGATGATCGCGTTGCGGTCGTGCCGGTCGCCATGGGCTGGTCCGACCTCGGCAGCTGGCACACGATCCACGAACTTGCCCAAAAGGACGACGCCGACAACGCGATTACGGGCGACGCTTTCCTCCACGACAGCCGCGGCAATCTCGTCCGCGCAGGCGACAAGCGCGTGTCGATCCTCGGCATGGACAATATTGCGGTGATCGTCGACGGCGACGACATATTGATCATTCCGCTCGAACGATCGCAGGAAGTGCGCGCAGCCGCCAAGGCGCGCGAGTAGCGGTTCTGTCATCGAGCGCTTGCTTAGATGGTGACTTGCTACCACAATACACCAATGAGTGCGGGCGACGGTCCGCGCCGGGCATTTCTTACGGAGAAAGCACCATGTTCGACCGCCGTACTCTTCTTGCCACCGCCGCCGCCTCTTCGCTCCTCGCGGGGGTCCGCTCCCCCGCCCGCGCTGCGCTGACGGCTGCCCCCGATAGCGAAGGAGCCCGGCTCACTGCGATCTACGAGCGCATCTACGACATGCTGCTCGATCAGGACCCCGAATTTGCGACCTCGCTGGGCGCTGACAAGGGCGACCGCGTCGCTGCGAAGGCCCAGCTCGCCGATCGGTCCCCGGCGGGAATCAAAAAGGGCCACGACGTTTACCGCACCGGCCTCAAGGAATTGAAGACGATCGATCCCGCCAAATTGTCGGGCATGGACCTCGTCAATTACGAAACCTTCCGCGGCCCGTGGGAGGATTATGTCAAAGCTTATGACACCTTCACCTACGGACTTCACAGCTGGCCCGAACCGCATCCGGTAACGCAGCTCAGCGGCACGTATCGCTCGATCCCCGACTTCCTCGTCAATCAGCACGCGATTGCCAACGCCGCCGATGCCGAGGCCTATCTTGCGCGCTGCGCCGATTTCGCCGTCCAGCTCGACAATGAAACCGGCCGGATCAAGGCCGATCATGCCGCCGGCGTCATCCCGCCCGATTTCGTGATCGACCGCACCCTCGCGCTGTTCGACAAGATCTGGGCCCCCGCTCCCGACGCCAATATCCTCACCACCAACCTCAAGACAAAGACCGCCGACATCCCCGGCGACTGGGCCAAGCGCTGCGCCGCCATCGTCCAGGGCAAGATCTACCCCGCGATGCGCCGCCAGGCGGCCGAACTCAGCGCGGTCCGTCCGCGCGCGACACATGACGCCGGGGTGTGGCGCCTGCCCAAGGGCGACGAATATTACGCCTATGCGCTCCGCTTCGCGACGACGACGGGCATGTCGGCCGAAGAGGTGCACAAGCTGGGGCTCGACCGCATGGCTGCGCTGACCGCGCGCGCCGACGCGATCTTCAAGAAACAGGGCATGTCGAAGGGGACGGTTGCCGAGCGCATGCGCGAACTCGGCAAGGATCCGCGCTTTCTTTATCCCAACACCGACAAGGGCAAGGCCGATCTGATCGCCAAGCTCAACGACCAGATTCAGGAAATGCAGCGCCGTCTGCCCGAGGCTTTTGGCCGCTTGCCCAAAGCCAAATGCGATATTCGCCGCGTCCCGCCCGAGATTGAGGCGGGCGCTCCCGGCGGCTATTACCAGATTCCCGCGCTCGATGGCTCGCGGCCCGGCGCTTATTATATCAACCTGCGCGATACCGCCGAAAATCCGTCATGGACGCTGCCGACGCTGACCTATCATGAGGCAACGCCCGGCCATCACCACCAGATCGCGCTGGCGCAGGAGGCCGAAGGCATTCCGCGTCTCCGCCGTCTTCCCGCCTATTCGGTCTATACCGAGGGTTGGGGGCTCTATGCCGAACAGCTCGCCGATGAAATGGGCGTTTACGAAAACGACCCGTGGGGACAGCTCGGCTATCTGCAAAGCTATATGTTCCGCGCTGCGCGGCTCGTCGTCGACACTGGCCTCCATCACTATCGTTGGAGCCGCGAGAAGGCGATCGCCTATTATAATGACTCGCTCGGCACGCCCGAGGGATCGAACATCACCGAAATCGAACGCTATTGCGTATGGCCCGGTCAGGCGACGAGCTACATGGTCGGCCAAACGCGCTGGGTCGCAATCCGTGAAAAGGCAAAGGCGGCGCTCGGCGACAAATTCGACCTCCGCGGTTTCCACGACACTGCGTTGTCGGCGGGCGCCATGCCGATTTCGGTGCTCGGTTCGGTGATCGATCGCTGGGTTGCTGCGCAAAAAACTTGAGCGCCTCTACTTGTCGGCAGGGGTTATCATTCCTTCACGCCGCGCGGGCCGATCGGATGCCGGTCGCCCGCGTCGACGTCTGGCTCGTCGGCCGATGCCAGCACGCGAAGGCACAGTGCGTCCCAGTCGTGAAAGCGCCAAAAGCTTGGGCTGTCGCGACCGACGATCCGCGGATGCTCCATTGACGGCGCGATGACCCGGTCGACGCGGGCGATTTCCGCCAGCGTCTCGCAGTCGAAGAACGCCCGCACGACGATATTTTCGGCTGCGTCCTCACAATTGCCGACGACCACGCCCAGTTCGCCGGTGGACAAGCGGACGAGCGTTCCGGTCGGGAAGATGCCGAGACTGTCGGCAAAACGGTCCAGAAGCGCCGGATCGAAATGCCCCGCCCATTTCTGCATTGCGGTCAGCGCCTCGCACGGCGTCCAGGCGTTTTTATACGGCCGATTCGACGTCACCGCATCATAGACATCGCAGATCGCGCCCATGCGCGCGAACAGCGACAATTCCTCGCCCTGCAGCCTGCCGGGATAGCCGGTGCCATCGACCTTCTCATGATGCCGCAGGCAAAGTTCCAGCGCCGCTTCGGGAACTCCGGGTGAACTGGCAAGCAGTTGATGCCCCGCCAAAGGATGCGACCGCACGGTCCGCATCTCGGCCTTCGACAGCGCGCCGGGCTTGTTCAATATCTCGTCCGATACGGCGACCTTGCCGACGTCGTGGAGCAAACCTGCAACGCCCAGATCTTCGATTTCCTGCGGATCGAGGCCGATGTGACGGGCAAAGTTGATCATCAGCGCGCAAACCGCGACCGAGTGGAGATAGGTATATTCATCCTTCTCCTTCAGCCGGACCAGATTGATCAGCGCTTTGGAATCGCGTTCGATCGAAGTGCCGATGGCGCGCGCGAGCGTCACCATTTTTCGCACCTCGACGGCCCGGCCCAATCGGGCTGCATCGAACATATCGACAACCGCTTCGCGCGACCGGTCGATCGCGCGTTTGGCGCGGCGACATTCGGCGGCATAGCCACGACGACGACGCGGCGCATCGCGGGCCGGAGGCGGGGGCGGCGCGAAGGTCGGCGCGGACCGAAACGACATCGCGGCGCCCCAAGGGCGGTCCGACGCGGGCGGTCGCTTGCCCTTGGGTTTTGCGCTGCGTTCGACCGGCGGCGGATCCTGCGCCGGCGAAAGACCGCGCTCGGCGTCGATGATCAGCCCGTCGAGCCCCGAATCGCGAATGCGCCGTAACTGTTCGAACGTGTCGACGCGAAACTGGCTACGCCAGAACGGATGATCGAACCACGACCCGTCAAACGCGTGGATGAACATTCCGATCGCAACGTCTTTTGGCTTAATTCGAACAAGCATTCCCGGTCCTGCCACGGCCCTTCCCGCGCGTTACACACTACGGCAGGACACGACCGAGCTTAAGCGGGTGTGCGATCAGTCGCCTGCGAAGTCGAATGCGCTGACCCCGCGTTCGCCCTCACGGAAGCGCAGCGGCCGTCCGAGCGGCGGCATCGAGCGCTGGACGCAGCTCGTGCGGGTGCAGCGTCGGCACCCAAGCCCGATCGGCGTCGCGGGGTTTCGCATCAGGTCGATCCCGCGCGCCGCGATCAATGGCGCGGCGACTTTTGCATCGACTCCGACGCACACGGAGAAGCGCGCGGGCGTCCCGCTTCCCGTCGCGCCGGGTGCGGCCACCGATCGCGATTGCGTAAACCAGCGCGTACCGTCCTCCAGTTCGACCAGATCGGCGACCACTTCGCCGGGACGCGCAAACGCCTCATGCACGCCCCACAGCGGGCATCGCGCGTCGCCATCGACCAACGGCGACTGGCTCGCGCCGGCATAGCGCTTGCTCCCCTGCCCCGCACGATCGACGCGCAGCATGAAGAAGGGCAGCCCGCGCGCGCCAACGCGCTGCAGCGTCGTCAACCTGTGCGCGACCTGTTCATAGCCCGCGCCAAAACGGCGCTGGAGCAACAACAGATCATATCCCGTCGCATCGCACGCGCGCAGGAACCGGCTGTACGGCATCATCAGCGCCGCCGCAAAATAATGGATCAAGTGCCGCTCGAACAGCCGCGCGCTTGCGGCTTCGGCAAATTCTGCGCCCGCGACGAGCGCATCAATCTCGGCCTTCGCTTCGATCTGTGCCAGCGTCGCCGCCGCCTGAAAGGTCCGCGATGCCGGGCGCAGCAACTCGCTCAGCATCAATTGCCGCGCATGCCAGTCGAGCCAGCGCAGCCGGTCGGGCATCACATCACTCGGCAGGATACGAATGCCAAGTTGGTGCCGCGTGCGCAGTCGTTCCGCAATCGTGCCATAGAGATCGCCGCCCGCGAGCCGCAATTCGTCGGCCAGTTCCTCGGCGCGTGCGTCAAGATCGGGGAAATGATTGCGCCATTTCTCGATCGCGCGGCGCACCGCGGCAACTTCGGGGGCCTCGGCCATTGCGGGCGCAACGGCCGCTTCGCCGCCGCCATCGAACAGCCGCGCAAAGGCCGCGGCAGTCGCGGGGGCGCTCTGCAACCATTCCTCGACCTCCTGCGCACCGATCCCGAGGTCGGCAAAGCGCGGATCGGCCAGCCGCCGCCGCAGCCCCGCAAGCCCGCCCGGCACGACCTCGGCGCCAAGCTTCGCGGCATCGAAACCAAAACGTTCGGCCAACTTGACGATCACCGTCGCGCTCAGCGGCCGCTGCCCATGCTCGATCAAATTGAGATAGCTCGGCGAGATGTCGAGCGCCTCGGCCATCGCCGCCTGCGTCATCGCAGCTTCGCGGCGAACCTTGCGTACCGCCGGTCCTGCAAACACTCGCCGCTCGCCCATCACTTGTAACTTTCTTTACTGATTTACACGCCAATTTACACCTATCGGCCTATATTCACAAATAATATTGACAAAGCTTTTCACTTTCCGCGGCACTTTCGCCAAATTCCATCCATCAGCTTCGAACAAGGACAAGACGATGGGCTATCAGGAAGACATGGCGCAGGCAGGCCGCCTCATCCGCGACTATGACGGCACATGGGACGGCATCAGCGGCGAAAGCATCGCTCGTATGCGCGCCCAGAACAAGTTCAAGACCGGCCTTGATGTCGCCCGCTACACCGCC
>JAURVS010000121.1 GCA_030655355.1 Sphingopyxis sp. | reverse complement strand
TCCTTGTTGCCGAACGCGGCATAGAGGCTGGGCTTGGTAATCCCCATCGCCTCGGTCAGGTCGGCCATCGACGCGCCTTCATAGCCTTTGCTCCAGAAGACGCGCAGCGCCGCAGCCAATGCACCATCGACGCAGAATTCGCGCGGGCGGCCTTTGGTGGCGGGAAGGGAATCGATTTCCATAACGGCTGGTATATAAGTGGTGTTTGGCAACTTGTCCAGTGGCACGCCCCTCAGGCGAGGCGCGTGTGGATCGGCACCCCGCCTTTCAACGTCAGCGTCACCGGCGTGCGCTCGGATATATCGGCAAGCCGCGCCATCTGCTCGTCGTCGAGCCCGGCGATCGTCAGCACGCGGTCGACCTGCAGCCCGTCCTTATTTTCCAGCCGCAGACCGACTTCGACCGACGCGAGCGGCCAATCCTTGCGGTCGGCATACATGCGCAATGTGATCGCAGTGCACGCGCCGAGGCTGGCGAGGAGCAGGTCATAGGGCGCTGGCCCCCGATTTTCACCGCCGAGAGCCGGGCCTTCGTCGGCCACCAGATCATGTCCGCCGACCGAAATCTCGGTGCGATAGTGATCCTTGCCGATGCGGGCGGTTCCATGTGCCATGAGTCTGGTCCTTTGCGGGTTGCGAGCGGCCTTCATCCCGTTCCGGCGCGCAAACGGCAAGCGGAAACCCGTCCCCGCCAAATCGCTTGCACAGCGCCGCAAGACCCCTACATTGAGTCTATCGTCAACAAAGCGAAAGGAGGTGGTCGAATGTCTCATTGTCACACGCCGCATGCGGCAGATTTGAGCATGACCTTCCTCGCGGGGGTCCAGCTCGGCTAAGCTGTCCGCGATAGGCAAGACAATGGAAGGGCTGCTCCGCAAGGCGCAGCCCTTTGTTGTTGCGCCCAGCGCGACGACACGCCAGTGCGCTATCAAGAACGCAGACAGGTCGCCAAGCCTGTTATAATGTTCAGCGGGCCCAGGGCGCTTGTTCTCGATCCAACGGGACGTGCCAAATCGGCGACGGCGTAAAACCAGTATCTACTCAAGGAAGATCATGTGAACGAAGAAGTCGAATGGTGGGAATATGATGACGCGGCCGAAATGGCGGCAGCGGTGGCCGGCGATATCGGCTTTATCATCGAAAGTGCGATCGACGCACGCGGCGCCGCCGTCATTGCGCTCGCTGGCGGAAAGACGCCGATTCCAATCTACGAAAAGCTTTCGGCTGCGAAACTGGACTGGAAGCGTGTGACCATCGTTCCCGGGGATGAACGCATCGTGCCGCTGGGCGACGCGCTGAGCAATGTGACGGCCCTCGCCAAATATTTTCTGCCCAAGGGCGCCCGCGTCATGCCGATCGTCCCAAGCGCGATTGCGGATTACAAGGCGGCCGGCCGATCCGCTGACGCGCTGATGCAGGACCTGCACTGGCCGCTGGACCTGTGCCTGCTCGGCGTGGGAAGCGACGGACATACGGCCTCGATTTTCCCCGGGCCCGATTTCGACGAAGCCGTGAACGGACCAAAAGAGCGCCGGGCGTTGGGCTTGATGCCCGACCCGTTGCCAGCCGAAGCACCGGTTCCGCGCGTCACGCTCAGCCTCGCCGCAATTACCTCGGCGCGTGCCCTGATGATCGCTGTCACCGGCGACGAAAAGCGCGCGGTGATCGAGACCGCTATCGAGCAAGGGCGGTCGTCAACTTATCCGATCGGACTCGCATTGGCGGCTACGGAATTGCCGGTCGACATCCATTGGGCGCCCGCCTGAGGAACCTGAGGACCGAGCGCCGCCTATGGCGTACGGCGGACCATTGGCGATCTGGCATCGGATTGGCCAATGGTCCGCGTGACTTCGCTCTATAGATCGACCGAGATATGAACTTTCTCGGGCGACGTTCCCGCCGCTCTGGCGATGTCGGCCCGGCTGGCGCTCACGGTTTGCAGCAAGTCCTTCGCCACCCGGCTTCCGGACAATTCCTCGACGCTGATGCCGAGGCAATCGGCAAGTTCGCCCCATCGCACCCCGCGCGGAAGCGCCCGGCCCGATTCCCACTGGCTGACCGCGGCGATACTCACTTTGAGCCGCTCGGCGATATCCCCCTGCTTGAGGCCCCGCTCGAGGCGCAACCGGTGCATGCGCTGCCCAAATCCGGTCAGATCGTCCGCCACGCCGGCATTGCCGTCCATAGCCAGCGGATGGGCCAGCAACTCCGGGCCCGTCACACTCGTAAATCTCTCGATCGAAAGCGTCTGCGTATTCACGGGGCGGTCGAAATGGCCGATCGCCAGCCGGCCGCTGATCCAGATCACTGTGGCTGTCGTCGCTTCGTCAAAATTGACGTCAAACCGGTCTGAAATCTTTAGCGGCAGATCGCTTTCGAACAGCATCGTGTTCGCCGAAAGAATGTGAAGAAGCACGTCGAAGTCGGCGACCGAACCGCGCCGCCGCGAATCGAGACTGAGCTTCATGACGCTGCCGCGAGTCGATGGCCTCGAATAGCGAACCAGATGAGCCGTGACTGACATAGGCCTGTCCCCCTATCTCTGCCTGCACTGACGAGCCCGGGCGCGCTTCACTGTCGCCGGTCCGCCGTGACGCTTGTCCAAGGTAGCGAAACACGCGGTGCCCGAATATGTGCGAATATACCCAGTAACGGCGGGAAAAATCCCGCTAGGCGCAGCAAGAAACCGCGCGGGCGCGAACATTCCGCCCCGCCGACGCAATTCGCCGCGTACGTCTGCGACCCATCGCCGCTCAACATTGCCTACAAACGCCATCGCGCTGCTCTCGCGCCTATTGAGCCGTTGCCACCCTGGGCTCGAGCGGCGGCCTGCGAAGCTCGACGACATTTGTGCGCCGCAGATTATCCTGTTCGAACAAGCCTGCCTTCGCGATCATCACCGCGGCCTGGGTCCGGTTGGTGACATCGAGACGGCCAAGCAGTGTCCGCACACGGACCTTGATTGCATTGACCGTCGCGCTCTCCTTGCGCGCAATTTCCTTGTTCGAGAGACCGAGCGCCAGATGGTGCAGAAGCCGCCATTGCGATGGCCCCAGTCCGGCGCCCATGATCCGGACGCGCTCGTCCGAGGACGAAACTTCGCGGCAATCGTCCAGCCTCACTTCGTGTCCGAACGCGGCAAGCGATACAAGATGCGCCAGTGCCTGGCGACGGATGCTGAGCGGCGCGAATGATATCCCCGCGCGCAATTCGCGCAGCCGCGATACGAGCGCGCCACTGCGCTGATCGCTGAGCACGACCCATCGCGCGCCCTTCAAAAGATGCGCGTTGACGACATCGCGCTCGAGATTGCGCTGATCGCCGGTGGTGTCGACATACAGGACGACATCGGGTTCGAAAGCGAGCTCGTCGGCCAAATTAGCCGAAAGATACATGCTCCCCCCCACCGTCACGCCGTCCGTCGATGAAAGTGCGTCCGTAATCGCCTCGCGAAGAAGTGCCTCCCTGCAGAGTACCAGAACGGAATATGTCACTTGTGTCATTTGCCTTCAGCCCACCGACAGGAGGGCGCAGCATTTAAAATATCGAGCTCGCAAACACACCTCCCCGAGCGCCGCAGAATGCAGCGCCCTTCCCCAATGCGACCCTAAAACGGAACTCCGCCCTGATTCCCCCGGTGCGGTTGTTCTTTGAACTTTTGATTACATAAAGCTAATCGCGCTGCAATTCGGTGAAGCGGGCGCCTCGAGCCCTGCATCAAAGCGGGACACGCGACTTTCGAAACCATAACGAGGCATATTTATCGTTTCGAAACAGAATCTTTAACGATTCCAAACAGAAATGACTGAACGTCGCGATTCGCTGACTGCACTCTCCGGCTTTGTATGACTCTAAAGCCCGAAACCGGACTCCTAAGAGTCTAGGTTAAAAACCAGTGAATAATTGAAGATACTGAAGTGCGTAGCGGTTAACCCGATGCGCCGATTCGGCGCGCCAATGAACTTTCCAAGCGTCTTCAGCGCGATGGGTTTGATCCCCCGGCCTCTCTAGCTTCCTTCATCGAGAGGCAACGCGGGGGGCGCTTCTTCAAAAGCCTTCCCTGCGGGTGTCGTACTGGCTGTCAGTCAGGCCTCTCCATTCACTTACCTATGTTTAAGTCTGGAAAGGATTACCCAATGAAAAAAGCCATTCTTCTCGCCGTTCTTCCGTTCGCAGTCGCTGCCGTTCCGGCCGCTGCGCAGGTCACCCCTGACTCGGAATCCTATGCAATCAACCTGCGCGGTTCCGTTGCCAGCAACTGCCAGCTCGCCCCTGAAGGCAATGGCACGTTCAACGTCGACATGCTCGACAATGGCAACCAGGGCGCGCTCATCATCGGCTATTCGTGCAACTCGCCGTACAAAGTCACTCTGAAGTCGCTGAACGGCGGCATGAAGAACACGACCAGCAACGGCGCGGTCAACATCGATTATGACATCGAAGCCAGCAACTTCTTCGGTGGCAGCGCAACGACCACCAACTCGGCCAACATCAAGACCACGCCGGCCGCGATCGTCACCAACAATGATTGGCAGAGCATTCTGACCAACGGCGGCATCCGCTATGGCAACCTCGACCTCAGCTTCGACAACCTCGGCGAATATGCAGTCGCCGGTGTCTATGAAGACACGCTGACCATCACCTTGGCAGCGTCGCTTTAATCTTGGAATTCGGGCCGGACGACATTGTCGTTCGGCCCGTTTCATCTCTGGCTAGTCTAATGTAAAGACCGCGCCGGGGGAGGAATTGTTTCGTGAACAAATATCTGACTGCCGGCCTAGTTGCCGCCGCCGTTGTGACCATCAGCGCACCAATGGTGCTTCAGGCCTATGACCTGAAACCGATCGTGCTCCAGCTCACTCCGAGCGGTGCCGGCGCCTCGCAGCAGATGACGATCACCAATTCGCACAAGGTGCCGATCGCGATCGAGGTCAAGGCCTACCGCCGCGTGCAAAAACCCGACGGCACCGACGTGTTGACGCTCGAGAATGACGACATCATCATCTCGCCGCCGCAAATGGTCGTCGCGCCCGGCACGAGCCAGGCCTTCCGCGTGCGCTGGGTGGGCGACGCCAACCCCACGAGCGAACTGTCCTATCGGATCGTGACAACGCAGTTGCCGATCAACTTCAAATCGGAAAGCAAGGGCGACGTCTCCGCCAAGGTCAATCTGAACTACACCTATGAGGCAGCACTCTATATCGTTCCCAAGGACAGCGCGCCGTCGGCATCGATTGAAAGCGCAGCGCCCATCACCGACGACAAGGGCAAGACTTGGCTCGAGCTCGTCATCAAGAACAGTGGCAACGCGCGCGCTTTGCTCGATCAACCGCGCATCACACTGCGTCCGGGAACAGGCGGCACCGAAGTGACGCTGTCCGGCCAGCAATTGATCGATTTGCAGAATCTCAACATTCTCGCCGGCAGTGAACGGAAAGTCCGTGTCGCCTGGCCCGACGGACTCGCGCCGTCGGCCGTCACGGCCAGCCTCGCGACTCAATATACGACGCTGCGATAACCAGCACGGCACTTCGCAAGATGCGTGCTTCGGTCAAACCCGTGCCCGGCCGACGATCACTTCATCGCTTGAAAGCCGGCACGTCGCTGCTGGCTTTCTCGCTGTTTGTCGGGTCCCATCCTGCCGCCTATGCGCAATCAGACGCCGACCCGAAGGAGACTTCGCCTCCGCCGCCGGCCGCGCCCGAGCAACCGGTGTTCGATGCCGAGAGTTCGGCAGACGACATCTTCAAGACAGTCTTCGGCAGCGCGCGCCCGATCGTCAGTCCTGGCGACTATGCGGTACAGATCGAGAATATCTACGTCGGCGATTTCCCGATCCGCCCCGCCGCGGGTGGGACCGGAAGCGTCAGCGCGCGCTTTGTCGAGGTAACCCTCGCTCCGATCCTCACAGCCGAGCTTGAAGAGCGCGCAATTTCTCTCGCAAAGCGGCGCGACTTCGTTACTTTCGAAGAGCTTCGCGAGCTTGGCATTGATGTCAGCTTCGAAGATGCCCAGCTTCTTCTCAAGATCGGAATTCCGGGCGCGTTACGCGACGTGTCGGACCTTTATATCCGTTCGGCGCGCAAGCGCGGCGAAGTCGAGCGCGTCCCGCAAAGCGCGGTTTCAGCCTATCTGTCGGCGCGGCTGGGCGTCACCTATGTCGAGGACTCGCCGGGCGGCATAGACGAAGGCCTGTATCGAACCGCCGCCGATATCGACTTCGCCGCCAATTTTCTCGGCCTCGTTGCCCAAGCGCAATTTCGATACGATGACCGCAGCACTCGCACGTTTCGCCGGGGCGATGTCCGGCTAAGTTATGATGACCGCAACACGCTCATCCGGTACGAGCTTGGCGATCTTACCGTAGGCAAACGCCCGTTCCAGCTGGCGCCGCGGATCGCGGGCGTGTCCGCCTACCGCCAATATTCGATCAATCCCTATCTCAACATCCGGCCGGTTTCGGAGCAGGCGTTCGAACTCGAGCGTCCGGCGCGTGTAGAGGTGCTGGTCAACGGCGTCCCCTCGCGCACCTATAATCTCAACAGCGGACGCTATCGACTACGCGACTTTCCGCTAGTCTCGTCAGCGGCGAACGACATCGAACTCGTCATCACCTACGACAGCGGCCAGACCGAGCGCCTCTCCTTTCCCGCCTTTTTTGACATCGACCTCCTCAATCCGGGCCTTTTCGATTTTGCGTTCAACGCTGGCGTCCCGTTCCGCGAGCGCGACGGCCTTCGGGTTTATGACACGCATAACTATAATCTCAGCGCCTATGGACGATATGGCGTCTCGCCATCGCTCACCGTCGGGGCGAATTTCGAGGGCGATCGTCATTTTTCGAACGTCGGCGCCGAAGTGCTGTGGGCGACCGGGCTCGGAACCTTCGCCGTCAACGCCTCGGCCGACGCCCGCAACATCGGATTGGGCGCCGCGCGGATGAGCGTTCAATATCGTTGGCGCGATACCGATCCGACGCGCCAACGCATGGTCGACGGCGTCCTGATCCTGAGCGGCAAAGACTACCGTTCGCTCAATTCGATTCTGGGGGGAGAGCTACTTTCGGCGCAGGCCCGTGTCCGGGTCAGTCAAAAGGTGAGCGACCGCGGTCGCGCGCAGATTTACGGCACTTATGAACGCTACCGGGGAATAGGTGAAGGCTACAGTGTCGGCGCAGCCTACACGCATCAGATGCGCTTCGGCAGCGTTGCGGCCAGCGTCGAGTATCGCAATAACCCCCAGGACCGCGGCGTTGCGGTCAATCTGGGGATCACCATTCCCTTTGGCCGCTCATCCGTCACCGCGACATTCGACAGCACCGACAATAGCGCGCGGGCTTTTTACGCCAACAACGGCAGCAACGGCATCGGCAGCTTCAGCACCAGCGCCGGGATTGAAAGACGCGATGGATCCGATCGGCAATCGGGCCGAATATCCTATATCGGCAACCGGTTTGAAGCGTCGTTCGAACAGATCGCACGCAACTATCTGAGCGACCGCGGGACCCGCGATTTGCGGAGCGATTTCACCGTCGGCTCTGCGATCGTCATGGCCGACGGTCATTTCGGGATCAGCCGCCCGGTCACCAACAGTTTCGCGATCTTCGATGCCGACAAGGCGGCCGGTGGCCATCAACTGAAGATTGAACCGCGCAGCGGCTTCGGCTCGGCCGAGACGACCTACTCGGCCGAAAGCGGCGCGCTCGGCCCCTCGGTGCTCTCGACGCTGACGCCCTATTTCAACCGTGCGGTCCAAGTGGATTCGCCCGACGCACCGCCAGGAAGCTCGCTGGGCGGGCAGGTCTTTGTTCTAAACCCCGGTTACCGCAGCGGCACCTATGTGAAGATAGGGAGCAATCGCAACGTTTCGATCGTCGGCAATCTTGCCGACCGTGACGGCGATCCGCTCGGCTATGCGGCGGGCGAAGCCTTTCTTGTCGGTGGCGGCGATGATGAAAAAGCGGCCGCTGCAAAACCCGCCACCTATGTGTCGCCCGACGCCCCGATACCGCTTTTCAGCAACGCCTCTGGACGCTTCTTCATCGAAGGCGTCCAGGCCGGCAAAAGCTATCGCATCGAACTCGACATCGACGGAAAGAGCGTCCTGCGCACGATCGATGTTCCCAAGGACGCCGACGGAATGTTCCGACTCGAAGCGCCGCTGTCGTTCGACGTCGACGTATCGCCACCAAGCGAAGGAGAAGCGAAGTGAATCACCGGATTGCAGGTTGGATTGCCGTGCCGCTGCTCAGTTTCTCGAGCTTCCCCGGAGCCGCGCTCGCCCAAAACGACATGCTCGATCCGGGGCCTTGCCGGCTCGAACTCAATGTGACGACATCGGTCGACTGGCTGGGCCCGACGGGCCGCGGCTATGAAGTGTTTTCAGGCGCCGAAAGCTACGAAACGGCGGCGATTGAAATACGTCACAGCGGGGCAGCGTGCCAATATTCACTGACGGCCGCGCCTGCCTCGGGCAGCGGGACTGCAGAACTTGCCAATGGATCAAACCGGCTGGCGTTCGATCTCGTTGCCGACACCAATGGCCCCTCGCTCATCAGCGCCGATTATTTCGGATCTGAAATCAGCAAGATCGAGGGCCAGTTCGCCGACGGCATGTCCGTACAAGTCGTACCGCTACTCGTCAAAATTCCGGCGGGGCAATTCGCCCGCGCGGGACAATATCAAGGGCAAGTCCTGCTCCGGCTCTTTTCCGGCGAGGGCATGCCTGCGCTCGCAGCCGAAGCGCCGCTTGGGATAACGACGCGAGTCTCCTCGGCGCTCGAGGTTCGCTCACCTGATTTCGGCAGCGGCCAGCGCGAAATCGACATTGATCTGGGCGACCTGAGCGGCCCCGTGGAGCGCGACCTCAGCTTCGAAATGCGCAGCAACGCCGACGTCAATGTCGGCTTCCGGTCGCGCAACAACGGCAAGCTCGCGCACGCGCACGGGGCTCCGGGCATTGCTTATTCGCTTGATGTTGGGGGGGGGTGCAGATCGATCCCTCGGCAACCAATGCCGTGACTTTGCCTTTTCGGCCCGACGGTCAAAGCTTCGACATCCCCGTCAGGGTCTCGATCCCGGGCGTCGGCGACACCCGGGCCGCCGGCGAATATGCAGACACGCTGACCGTGACCTTCACCGTTCCATGAAGCGCACCGGCCGATGCAGATGGTCTTGCGCCTGTTCCGTGCATCATTGTGATGTCGAACACTTTGCAAGCGCGGTGAGCGAGCTATAGCCAATCATATCAGCTATATGAGGGGCTTTATGATGCGTTTTCCCGATATGCGCCGCATGGCACAAATGACGCTGGTCATGCTGGCGTGGTGCCTGTGGCCTACCGCAGCGAATGCGCAGGCTTACGCCTGTCCTGGCCCAGGCCCCGGCGAGCGAATGGTCGGCATGACGCAAGGGGGCAACGGTGTCGCCCCGGTTCCGCTATGCGTACGCGACGACAACGGCGGAGCGCCGGCGCCGCAAGCGGCCCCCAACAACAGCTATGCGGCGATTGCCTGGCACCCCGACGCCGCTGACGTGTGGGTCGACGGCAATTATGTGGGCGCCAACAACAATGCCGAGAGCGAAGCGCTGGCGGCGTGCAACAATGTCATGGGAGGCGGTTGCTCGTCGGGTGGCACCTGGTGGAATTCGTCGATGACGATCCTCCGCGACCGGAACGGATTCTTCTATAAGGGCTGGGCCGGAGAGGGCGGCGCCGAACGCAAACGCGTGCTCGCCGAATGTTCCGCCAAACAATTGCTGCCGTGCGAAGTGTTCGCCACGATCCGTTCGAGCACCAACCGACGGTCGCCCGGCATTTCCGCGCGCAAGCTTTTCGCTGCATCGGCATGGGTCGTCGGCGGCGCGGCGGACGGATATGACTCCAAACTCTATATCGCGAGCGGGTATCGAAGCGCCGATGATGCAACCGCCGCCGCGATCAAGGCCTGCCGCGACGCGACGTCGCGCCCGTGCGAAAGCAATGCGCTGTCGGGAAACGGGTTTATCCAGGCCTATCGCATGAATGGCAGCGACGACAGTGCGACCGCTGAAACCTCGGCCAAGCGCGCGCAGGAGGCCGCCCGGGCAAACTGCAAGAAGCTGAAGGCCAAATCATGCGAGCTCGAAGCGTCATTCGACAGTCGCAAGCCGGGGTTGTTCGTTCACGCTTTCGCGCGCGCGAAAGCACCCTGAACTCAAGGCCGCGGCGCTAGCGGATTTCGCGTTCGACGAGCAGTTCGGTCGCCGGCTTGCGTCGCAAAGCCACGATCAGAACGCCGAGCATGGCGAGCGCGGCCCCGATGCCCATCCGCATGTCGAAATGATCCTGTGTGATCAACACGCCCAACGCTATTGTTCCGAGCGGGGTCATCAGCGTCAGCGGAGCGATCAAATTCGCCTCGTAGCGGCCAATCAGATAATAATAGATCGAGTGCGCGCCGATCGATACGACGACCGCCGTAAATAGCACCGCCGCGGCGAAGGGCCAACCGATAGCCGTGGCAGCGGCCCATTGGTCGCTCTCGAACGCAGCGGACATGAGCCCCAATGCGGTCGCCGAAATTAGCCCCACCCACGCCTGGAAACGAAAGGGCTTCACGCCCTGCACCTGTTTCATCAGCACCGCGCCCGCCGCGCCGGCAAAGGCGCTTGCCGCGACGAACCACAGCCCCGACGATAAGGATACGCCATCGGGGCTCCATGACACGACAAGCACGCCGGCGAGCGTCAAAGCGATGCCAAGCCCGCGGCGCCAATGGATACGCTCACCCAGGAGCAGGATCGACAACAACACCGTAAACGGCACGCCGAGTTGAAGAATGATGGCGGCCGCCGACGGCGACGTCGTGCGGAGGCCGATAAAGAGAAGCGCAAAGCTGCCGCCGCCCAGCGTCAGCGCAATCGCAACGATTCGCCATGCAGGGCGCGGGATCGGCCATAGCCAGGGCAACATCAACACAGCGACAACGCTGAAGCGCAACGTCACATAAAAGAGCGGCGGGATCGCCCAGTTGGTGACGATGATCTTGCTGAGCACATTGTTGAACGCCCAAACCAAGCAAACCGCAGCCAAAAGCAGAAAGTCGCGAACGCGCACAATATCACCCGAAGCGTGGAGTGCCGACTGCCCACGCACGGGCTCGATAGCAGATATCCGGCTTTGCGAAAGCGGCGCCAGAAATAGAATGACTATCGCCGCCGACAGATTGCCCGCACCTGCGACATCAAATCAATCATCAGAAAACACGCATCCCGCCTACAAAGCGAATGTGCGCCGCCTCGACGTAGAAAAGCGAAAGCTAAAACATTCTAAACGACGTGCCCAATGATCAGAGGCCTAATTGAGTAGCCTTTTTTCCGGATATAGTTTCGCGGCATGACTGGTTACCTTTGCTCCAGAGGCTTCGGCGTCGGTGAATTAGAACACAGGTGTCGGCGACGCTGAGGTCCGGGGGATGGCGGGTGAATTCAAAAAATGAAACCGCGTCCGGTCTGGCGAGCAACACGCGACATGATGTCGATATTGTCGAGCCCGCGCCGCAAGAGACGACGCTTTCTCCGTCTTCCATCCTAGTTCCCAGCCGGAGCGATTGGGTCGATGTCGCACGCGGTCTGGGTATCATTCTCGTCGTTTATGGCCACGCATTGCGGGGCAATTACCGGCTGACCGACGCGGAGAGCTGGCAGGCGGTCCAGGACCGGCTGATCTATTTTTTCCACATGCCGCTGTTCTTCGTTCTGGCCGGACTGTTCCTTTGGAACTCGATAGGAAAGGATCGCCGCGGCTTCCTGGCCGGACGTTGGGAGCAGATCATATATCCCTATCTGCTGTGGTCGGCCATCACCGGTGCGATCAAGTTGCCACTCGCCCATTTCGTGAATTCGCCAATAGATTGGCACGAGATCTGGCAGATCCCGTTCAAGCCGATCGAGCAATACTGGTTCTTGTACGCCCTTCTTGTGCATCAGTTGACCGTCGCCATCATTTTCCCGCGCAAATGGCTGCTGCTGGCGGCGATGGCAGTTGGGCTGGGCCTCTTTGCCTGGTTCGGGGGCGGATGGATCGTCCTGCGTTCCATGCTGCACTTGCCCTTTCTGGTAACCGGGATCTTCGCAGTGCCATTATTGCATGCACTGGCCGGAGCCGCTTTTGCGGCCCGCGCTCTTGTAGCGACCGGCGGCTGGCTGAGCTTTGCTGCGATTTATGCTTCCGGCATCCTTGCCGCGGTGCCGATAGCCCAAGTCTATGCTCTCGGGGTCAGCGGCAGTGTGGGGCTGATCGCCACAGCCATGCTGCTCTCGCCCGCGACCGTTCTGGCACGTCCCTTCGTGTTACTCGGGCAAGCATCGCTGGCGATCTATGTTGCCCATACTGTCTTTTCCGCAGGTGTGCGGATCGGACTGAACCTCATCGGGATTGCCCCCGAAACTGCGATTTCCTTTGCGGCTGCCAATGTTGTTGGTTTGCTGTTCCCCTTGATATTATGGCGGGTGGCTTTGGCACAGGGCTGGTCGCGCTGGATCGGTTTCGGCAGATAGGCTTCGCAAGGCATTGCGATAGCGATCGGCTTGGCCTTTTTCATTCCAAAGTGCCGAGACATAGGGTCCGTCGTTCGTTGATCGATCCAGAACCGCTTGCTGCGTCAGACGGCAAGCCCAGGTTGCGTATTCGAACCTGACACGCGCCCCGCGATCGCCCTTTTGGGCGGCACAAAGATTTATCTGCCGGTTTATCGGATATGGTTGGAGGCCCGAGCCGGAATCGAACCGGCGTGCGCGGATTTGCAGTCCGCTACGTCACCACTCCGCCATCGGGCCTCATGCCAAATTGCCGCATCCTGAAGATGGATGGGGCCGGGTGCTGGACGGCGCCGCTACTGAGCGGCTTTGGCCTTCTTGTCAAGGATTCGCCAAAAATTCCACCGCTTGCAGCGGTGCTCCCCGAACGATGCGGGCTTGGCTGCCCGGCCGTTGACAGCTATGCGCGGCCAATATGCGGCAACAGGGCTGTATTACCATTGCAATACAGCATCGCTTCGGCTAAAGCTGGTTGCAGATGGGATGCCCCGGGAAATCGGAAAAGACTGATGGCAACGAAGTTTAGCGAAATCACTGCGGCGGACATGCGGTCCGCCATGGTCGACAGCCAGCTCAGGACGAGCGATGTGATCGATCCTGCCGTAATCGGCGCGATGGCGGCCGTGCCGCGCGAGGCGCATGTGCCCGCCGCGCTCGTCAGCGTCGCCTATACCGACCGCGCCGTCGCGCTGGGGCATGGCCGCGCGCTCAACGCGCCGCTCGTCACCGGGCGGATGCTCGTTGCCGCTGCGGTCCGTCCCGGCATGCGCGTGCTGCTCGTCGGCAGCGCAACCGGCTATACGGCAGCGCTGCTCGCGCTAATCGGCGCCGAGGTTTACGCCGTCGAAGAACAGTCCGAGTTGATGGCGACCGCACAGGCCGCCGTCGCGAATGACAATATCCACTGGGTCGAAGGCCCGCTAGCCGCTGGCGCCCCCGATGCGGCGCCGTTCGACCGCATCATCATCGAAGGCGCGATCGAGACGCTGCCCGACGCGCTCGCCGCTCAGCTCGCCGAAGGCGGCCGGTTGGTTACCGCGCAGCGCGACGGTGCGGTCACCCGTCTGGCGCAAGGCATCAAGGCCGGTGGGATCGTTCCGTTGCGCGCCTTCGCCGACATGGACGTCGCCCCGCTGCCTGGCTTTGCCGCCCCGACGGGCTTCAGCTTTTAAAGCGCTCTTCCTCTTTGTTTCAGGCTGACATCTTTATGCTCGATACCGATAAGAAACAGCCCCTTAGCCGTGCCCGCTGGCTCTCCGGCCTCGCGGTCGGCGCGCTGATGCTGGCGCCCGCGGCGCAGGCCGAAACGCTGCAGGATGCGCTGGCCAAGGCGTATGAGAATAACCCGACGCTGACCGGCGCGCGCGCCGGACAGCGTGCGAACGACGAAAATGTTCCAATCCAGAAGTCGCAGGGCCTGCCCCAGGTTGGCGCACAGGTCGACTATCAGGAAAATCTCGTCCTTCCCGGCAACGCCTTCTTCTCACCCAAGCGATCGGTGAATGTCGGCGCTCAGGTGTCGGTCCCCATCTATCAGGGCGGCGCAGTCCGCAACGCGGTCAAGGCCGCCAAGTTTCGCGTCGAAGCGGGACAGGCCGACCTTCGTGCGACCGAGGCGAGCATTTTCTCGCAAACCGTCGGCGCCTATATGGATGTCATTCGCGATCAGGCGATCGTCCAGCTCAACCAGAAGAATGTCGCGGTCCTGCGCACCAATTTGCAGGCCTCAAGCGATCGCTTCGAAATCGGCGATCTGACGCGCACCGACGTTGCCCAGTCGCAGGCGCGGCTCGCGCTGGCCGAGGGCGATTTGCGCACGGCCGAGTCGAACCTGATCGCCAGCCGCGAATCCTATATCCGCCTTGTCGGCGACACGCCGGTCGATCTTGAGCAGCCGCCGATGCTGCCCAATCTGCCCGTCACCGCCGAGGAAGCGGTCGCGATCGCGCTGAACAACAATCCCGATATCGACGCGGCGAATCAGCTGGTCAGCGCAAGCCGCGCGGACATCAGCGTGGCGCGCGCCAGCCGCTTGCCCAAATTGTCGGCGACGACGACCGGTGGTTATACCAACAATCTGAGCTCAATCCCGCCAGCCAACACGACCTCGGAAAATGTCACGAAAAGTGCGCAGGCCGGTTTGTCGCTGACGATCCCGCTGTTCCAGGGCGGGCGCCCGTCGGCGCAGGTTCGCCAGGCACAGTCGCGCACCAGCCAAGCCATCGAGAACTATGTCGAGGTCGAACGCAGCGTCATCGCGCAGACACGCGGAGCTTACGCCGCATGGCAGGCGAACGAGCGAATCATTACCGCGACTCAGCAGGCGGTGAGCGCCAATGGCCTCTCGCTCGAGGGGGTGCGCGCCGAAAACAGCGTCGGCACGCGTTCGATTCTCGATATTTTGAACGCCGAGCAGGAATATCTGAACACGCAGGTCCAGCTCGTATCGGCGCAGCGCAACTCTTATGTCGCCGCCTTCTCGGTGCTGGCCGCAATGGGCAAGGCCGAAGCGCGCGATCTCGGCATCGAGGGCGGAACCCTTTATGATCCTGAGGTTAATTACAAGCGCGTGAAGGGTCAGATCTGGGATTGGGCCGATGATCCGGCGCCGCAGCAGGTCGCAAATGACACGCGCGCGGTTCCCGCCGCGACCGCGAATGTCCCCGTAGGTCCGCCCTCGCTCTCGCCACAATAACGCTTGGCAAAGCCCGCCCGCGAACGGTAAGTGAATAGTTAACTATCCCACATTATGGGGGTCTGAGGGGGCTTGGTTATGGGCGATATGACGCGGGAACCGTCGATGGAAGATATATTGTCATCGATTCGGCGCGTGATTGCACGCGACGAGGCGCCGGGTTCGGCGCGCGAGGTCCATGTGCCCGAAGCCGACGATATTCTCGACCTTCAGGAAGAAGAGGAAGAGCCAGCCGAGGCGTCATCCGAAATCGAGCCTGAGGACGAAGCCGAATCGGTTGCTGAAGACGAAACCGTGGCTAACATCGAACCCGAAACCGAAATCGCGACGGAAGCCGAAACCGAAACCGTGCCTTTATCCGAATCGAAAATCCCGACCGAAGAGCTTGTTTCCGAAGCAAGCGCCGATGCTGCGCGTCAGTCGCTTAATGCGCTGACCGCTGCAGTGACTCCCGCGGTGGCCGCCGCCACAGCGTCGGCCCCTGCCGTCAATGGTCGCTCGATGGAAGACGTCGTCATCGACGCGCTCCGTCCGATGCTCAAGGAATGGCTCGACGCCCACCTGCCCGCGCTCGTCGAATCGATGGTCGCCAAGGAAATCAGCCGGATCGTCGACAAGCGGGCTTAATCAGCCCGCCCAGTCTTCCAGCAAATAACGCGCGATAGCCAAGGGCGGCGGCGCCATGAAGGTCGCGCCGATGTCGCCCGCCAGCGCCGCGCGCACCTCCGCCTTGTCTACCCACATCGCCGCTTCGATCTCGGTCGTATCGAGCGTCAGCGCAGGGTCGTTCGCGACGGCGCGGCAACCGATCATCAAGGATGACGGGAACGGCCAGGGCTGGCTCGCGACATAGCTGACGTTCGAAACGCGGATGCCGGCTTCCTCGAACAACTCGCGTGCGACGGCCTCCTCCAGCGATTCCCCGGGTTCGACGAACCCCGCGAGCGCCGAGAAAAAGCCCGGAGGAAATCCACCCTGTCGTCCCACCAGCACGCGATCCTCAAATTCGGCGAGCATGATCACGACGGGATCGGCGCGCGGAAAATGTTCGGCATTGCAACCGCCGCAGCGCCGCCCCCAACCGCCGCGAAACAGCTCGGTCGGCGTGCCGCACACCGCACAGAAGCGATGCCGCGCGTGCCAGTCGACGAGGCTGCGTGCGCCGCCGTAAAGCGCCGCATCCTCGCCCGAAAGCAACGGCAGCAACCGCATCACCGTGCGCGACCGCGCATCGATCCGCACTCCGGCAGGCGCCTCGCGGACGAAATGCGGTATGCCGGCATCGTCGATCCCGAGCAGCATCAGCGCGCGCTCGTCAGCAGGGTCGAGCGGCTCCCAGAGCAGCCCGCCGCCCTCGCCCGGCACGAAGTCGATGCCGTCAAGCACAAGACAGCGCGCGCGTGGATCGGTCGATGCGGCGGCAAACGCCACCGCATCAGTACGAATCTGGTCGGCGCGGTCGAGCCACGCCCCGGTGAAACCGAGCGGCAAAGGCATCAGCCTACGACATCCTTGAAAAAGGTTTCGCCAAACTTCGCCTGGAACGACACGGCGTCGGGCGGCATGATCTGCGTATAGCCGCCGACGCGATAGCCCAGCTTGCGGTGAACGAAGCCGATCGTTCCCGCGGCTCCTGCCCAGCCGAAAATCCCTTCGCCTCCGGGAGACGTCGGCAGCGACACGCGCCCGCCAGCGCCAAAGCCCTGACCGTCGATGAAGGTGCCCTTGCGGTCGACGCTGTCGGCGATGAGGTTTGACATTGCGAGCTGCGCGGTTTCGCGCTTCATCACGCGCACGCCGCCGGTTTCGCCATCGCCCAGCAACATCGCGAGGAAGCGGTCATAGTCGCGCGCGCTCGACACGAGCCCGCCGCCACCAAACGGATAGGGGGGCGGATCGAGATAGATCGAGCTGGCCGCCGGATCGAAGGGGATCAGCGCGCCGCCAAACGGCGCATAATTGCTCGTGAAGCGCCCGACATCTTTCGCGCTTACCATGAAGCTGGTGCTCGTCATGCCGAGCGGATCGAACAGTCGCGCTTTGAGGAACGCGTCGAACGGCTGCCCTGAAACGACTTCGATCAAGCGGCCCATCAGGTCGAGGCTGATCGAATAGCTCCACTTCGTTCCCGGCTCATACACCAGCGGGAGCGCCGCGAGCCGGTCGGCCATTGCGGCAAGGCTGGGCGCGGGCGTGACGGGCGCAAAGCCCGGAATCGGCAGACGGCTCGCCTGTCCGCCGGCGATACCATTATCGTCATAGGCCTTTTTTATCGGCCCCTTCTGGATGATATTATAGCCGAGCCCCGCCGTATGGGTGAGAAGCTGGCGCACCGTGATCGGACCCTTTGCGGGGCGAACATCGGTGATCGAGCCATCGGGCACATTCTGCACATTCATCTTTTTAAAGAGCGGCAGGAAGTCGGAGATCGGCTGGTCGAGCTTCATCTTGCCGTCTTCGATGAGCAGCATTGCGGCGATGCCAGTGACGGGCTTGGTCATCGAATAGAGCCGCCACAGCGTATCGGGGCCGACCGGCGTCGATGAATCGTTCGACTGCACGCCCGCGCCGAAAAACACCGGTGCTTCCTGTCCCTTGCCGATCGCGGCGAGCGTCCCGGCAAGTTCGCGACGATCGACGAAGCCTTTGATGAACGCATTGGTCGCGGGATAAAGCCCGGCGCCATCGACTTTCCACGCAAGCGCAGCGCGCGGTAACAGCGCAGCAGCGCCGCCCATCGCGATCCCGCCCATCAGCGCGCGGCGCGAAACCATCATGTTCATCCGTCTCTCTCCAGCATCTTGTCAGTCAATTTACGATAGAGCGTCGGCAGCCCGGCCGCGTCAAGGTCGGAGATCGGCCACCATTCGCCTTCCGCTGCGGCATCGGTCGCTTCGCGGCGCACCAATGCCAGCGTCAGGTCGAAATGGGTGAAGCCATGATCGACGCTGACGATGATCGACTCGGCGGGACGCGCGTCGGACCAGTCGCCACCGGGCAGTGCGCGCATCCCGCCGAGCATGCCCTTGTCGGGACGCCGGATGAGCCAGATACGGCCATCCTCCTCGATCCAGTGCGCGACGCCGTGGCGATGCGGCTTCGCTTTTTTCGGCGGCTTGACCGGCAGGCGCTCGATATCGGGCAGACCGCGCGCGCGGCAATCGGTCATCAGCGGACAGATTGCGCAGGCCGGACAACGCGGCGTGCAAATTCCGGCACCAAGATCCATCAGAGCCTGCGCGAAATCGCCCGGCCGGTCGGTCGGAACGAGCGGCGCTAACGCTGCGCGTATCTCGCGCTTCGCGATCGGCAACGGCGTCTCGATCAGGCGGTGGCGCGCGATCACCCGCTCGATATTGGCGTCGACGACGACCGCCGCGCGGCCAAAGGCGATCGCTGCGACAGACGCGGCAGTATAGTCGCCGATACCCGGCAGAGTGCGAAGCGCTACCTCGTTGTCGGGAAAAAATCCGTCATGGTTGCGAACCACAGCGCGTGCGCAGGCGAGAAGATTGCGCGCGCGGGCATAATAGCCAAGCCCTGCCCACGCTGCCATCACGTCGGCATCGTCCGCCGCCGCGAGATCCGCAACCGTCGGCCAGCGTTCGGTAAATCGCGCAAAATAGCTCGCGACCGCAGCCACGGTCGTCTGCTGAAGCATCACTTCGGCCAGCCAGATGCGGTATGGATCGGGGGTCAGGCCGCTGTTCGGCGCAATGCGCCACGGCAGCACCCGCGCCGCGCGATCGTACCACGAGAGCAGGCGGCCCGCGAAGTCTTCGCCGACCTCGGCTGCATCATCATCGTCTCGCCGGGAAGTCTGGACGCTCACCCCCCGCCTATGGCATGGCACCTGGCATGGCGAAAGACGCAGGCGAGGAAGTGCCGGCCAAAAAGGCGAAGGCAAAGGGCGGGGCCAAGAGCGCGAAGCCGCCGGTGCGCGCCTATGAACGCCCGCGCGGCGGCGAAGCCCGCATGGTTTCCGATCTCGTCCCCGAAATCGGCCGCGCCGCCTTTCGCAAATTCGGCTTCGTGCAAAGCTCGGTGGTCAGCCGCTGGCGCGAGATCGTCGGCGATCGGCTGGCTGACGTCACCCAGCCCGCGATGATCCGTTTCCCGGCGGGCCAGAAAGCTGGCGGCACGCTCCACCTCACGATCAGCGGCGCACATGCGCCGATGTTGCAGCATGTCGCCCCCGACATCATCGGCGCGGTCAACCGCTTCTTCGGCTATGCCGCTGTCGCGCAAGTCCGGATGACGCATGGGCAGGTCACCCCCGCCGCCCCTGTTCAGCCACCGGCAATGCTGAAACCGGTACCCGCCGAGCTGGGGGACAGTCTGCGCGATATTGGTGACCCGGAACTCAGGACCGTGCTCGAACGCATGGCGGCAGGACTGGCGACACCGCCCAAACTTCCCCGCATCAGTTAGGAAAGACGGCCGACGATGTCCGACCCGCTTCTCGATCGCCGCACTGCGGTTCTGGCGCTTTCAGGCGCTGCCTTGACTCTGCTCGCGGCGACGCCGGTAAAACCGTCGGTCTGGTCATCGGCCGTCAGCTCAAGCTCGATCGGTGCTTTCGTTATCGGCAATCCCGACGCGAAGGTGCGGCTCGTCGAATATTTCAGCTACACCTGCCATATCTGCGCCGACTTCGCGAAGGCCGGGTCCGTCCCGCTCAAGACGCAATATGTCGACCGCGGGCTGGTGCTGTTCGAATATCGCAATCTGGTGCGCGATCCCGTTGACATGACCGCGGCGCTATTGGCGCGATGCGGCGGCGCCAGCGCGTTTGCGCGCAATCACCAAGCGATTTTTGCAAACTTCCCGGCGCTGATCGCCAAGATCCAGAAAGCCACCGACGCGCAAAAGAGGAGCTGGTTCGAAGGCACGACCGGCGAGCGCGCGCGGAAGATCGCCGCCGATACCGGGCTCACCGCGCTGATGCGTGCGCGCGGCTATACCGCGGCGCAAATTGACGCCGCGCTCGACAGCGAAGTTGCGCAGGCCGAGCTCACCGGCATGACCAACATTGGACTGGGCGCCGACCGCGTCGAAGGCACGCCAACCTTTTTCATCAACGGCCGCAACGCCGGCGTCACCGCTTGGCCCGCGCTCAAATCGAAACTCGACCTCGCGCTCAAGGCCTCCTAAAACGCGCGGCATTCCCGACTAGTGGAGAAAGACAGATTATGACCCTGCTGCGTACCGCCCTCCTGACCACCATGGGCGCGCTTGCCCTCGCCGCTTGCGGCGACGCCAAGACAGATCCGTCGAAAGAGCAGGACAAGATCGCCAATGTCGCGGCGCCCGCCGGCAAGACCTGGTCACAGGTTGTCAGCTTCGACGCCGATGGCGGCGCGGTGATGGGTAACCCCGACGCCCCGATCAAGCTGCACGAGTTCGGCGCTTTCACCTGCGGCCACTGCGCGCAGTTCGCCAAGGATTCGCACGAAGAACTGAAGCGCGATTTCGTCGACACCGGCCGCGTGTCGTACAAGCTGACTCCGTTCATGCTGCATCCCGTCGATGCAATTTCGGGCGCGATCGTGAAATGCACCGGCCCCGACCGCTTCTTCCCGCTCGCCGACGCGACTTTCCTCGAGCATGAGGCGTTTATTGCCGGCCCTTCGAAGCCGCAGCCGGGGATCGAAGAAGCGATGAAGCTGCCGCCTGCACAGCGCTTCGTCGCGCTCGCCAAGGGCTGGGGGATCGATCAATTTTATCAGCAGCGCGGCGTACCCGCCGCGACGATCCAGCAGTGCCTGAGCAAGGTCGAGAATGTCGAGGCGATCGAAAAGGGCACGAATGCCGGCGTCGAGAAATATCAGATCACCGGCACCCCGACCTTTGTCATCAACGGCCAGGTCGCCGAAGGCGTCGCCGCCTGGGGCCTGCTGCGCGACCGTCTGCGCACGATGGGCGCCCGCTGATCCAGAATGAGCAGGGGGTAGGCCGATCCTACCCCCTTGCGACTCCCCCGGCCAAGCGGCATGACGGCTTCGAGGGGGATATGTGACACCAAGGTTGCAACATCCGCGATTCGATAGACTGCACGAGGTGGCTTCGTGCAGATAAAGCGGCTGCGCCTCACTGGTTTCAAATCCTTCGTCGAACCCACCGAACTGCGTATCGAACCCGGACTGACCGGCGTCGTCGGTCCGAATGGCTGCGGAAAATCGAACCTGCTCGAAGCGATCCGCTGGGTCATGGGCGAATCCTCCGCCAAGTCGCTGCGCGGCGGCGGGATGGAAGATGTCATCTTCGCAGGCACCTCGTCGCGCCCGGCGCGCGATTTTGCCGAGGTCGCCATCCATTGCGACACCGAAGGCGAATTGGTCGCTGGGCTTTCCGACGCCGCCGACGGCGACGATCTGGAAGTCATTCGCCGCATCGAACGCGGCGCGGGATCGGCGTATCGCGCCAACGGCCGCGACGTGCGCGCCAAGGATGTCGCGCTGATCTTCGCCGACGCCGCGACCGGCGCGCACAGCCCGGCGCTCGTCAGCCAGGGCAAAATCGCCAATGTCATTGCGGCGAAGCCGACCGATCGCCGCGCGATGCTCGAGGAAGCCGCGGGGATCGCGGGGCTGCATGTGCGCCGCAAGGATGCCGAGCAAAAGCTGCGCGCTACCGAAACCAATCTGACGCGCCTGTCCGAAATCGTCGCCGACATGGAAGTGCGCGCCAATGCGCTGCGGCGGCAAGCGCGTGCGGCCGAACGCTACAAGAAATTGAGCGACGAGATCCGCGTCGCCGAAGGTCGGCTGATCTACGCGCGCTGGCGCGATGCCGCCGCCGCCGCCGATCAGGCCCGCCGCGACAGCGATGCCGCCGAAGCGGCGGTGAAGGCAGCGCAGCAGGAACTCGAAGCGCTTTCCATTGCCCAGACCGAAGTCGCCACCCGCGTCGCCGCGGCGCGCAGCGATGCGCAGGCGCAGCGCGAAGCGCTTGCCGAAGTCACCGCAACGCAGGTGCGCTTGCAAGGTGAAGAACGTGCGGCGCTCCAGCGGCTCGACGACCTTGCGGCCCAGCAACGGCGCATCGCCGACGACCGGGCGCATGAAGGCGAGCTGGCACGCGAAGCCCATGCGGCGCTGACCGCACTCGATACCGAGAGCAAATCGCTGGCGCAGGACATCGCCGGTCATGATGCGGGCAAAGCGGCACTCGCCGACGCCAATCTTGCCGCGCAGTCGCGGCTGCGCGATGCCGAGGTCGCGCTGGCGCAGGCGCGCGCCAAGGCCGCGAGCGAGGCCGCCGACCGGCGCATTGCCGTCTCCGCGCGTGACAGTGCCGAAGCGGCCGTTCGGCGCGTCGCGAATGACAAGGCACGCGTTGATGCCGAGGTCGCCGCGCTCGGCGACAGTGCGGCTCTCGCCGCGCGGCACGCCGAAAGCGTGACCGCCGCCGAAGCCGCCGAAGCCGCAATCGCAACATCCGAAACCGCACTGCAAGACGCCGAAGCCGACCGCGCAGCAACCGCCGCCGACCTCACCGGGATCGAAGCCGGGCTCGCCGAAGCGCGCGCTGCGCTTGCCGCGCTCGAAGGCGAGGCGACGACGCTTACCCGCGCCCTCGCCGCCGCGCGCAGCGACGAGAGCCGCATCCTCGACCAAATCCGCGTCGCGCCGGGGTATGAAGCTGCGCTCGCCGCCGCGCTCGGCGACGATCTTGACGCGGGAACCGACAAGGATGCGGCGCGCAGCTGGACCGGCGCCGACAGCGCAAAGGGAGACCCCGCCCTCCCCGCGGGCACCACGCCGCTGACCGAATATGTGAAAGCACCCGCTGTGCTCGCCCGCCGCCTCACGCAGGTCGCAGTGGCCGATACCGACGGCAACCAGCCGCTCGCGGTCGGCCAGCGCCTCGTCACGACGGAGGGCGTGATGCGCCGCTGGGACGGATTTATTACCCGCGGCGACGGCGCGACCGCAACCGAGCGCCTGCAACGCCAGAATCGGCTCGACGCGCTTGCCGCCGAACGGCCGCAGGTCGAACTCGGGGTGCAGGAACTGCGCGATCGCCGCGATGCTGCGGCCGCGAAAGCCTCCGAACTGGCCGACGCCGCCGCAGCAGCGCGCAAGGCGCTCGCGCAGGCCGACGAAGCCCGCCGCACGTCGCTCCGCGCCGCCGATCAGGCGCAAGCCGCGCTCGATCGCCACCGCGACGCCGCCGCCTTGTTCGACCGGCGCCTTGGCGAAATCGCCGAAGCCGCGATCGAAGCCGCCGACGCGCTTGCAGCACAGAAAGAGGCGCTCGCCGCGCTCCCCGACGACAGCATCGCGCGTGCGGCGCTCGAAGCCGAAGAGCGGAGCGCCGACCATGCCCGCACTGACGCCGGGGCCGCGCGCGATGCCCTCTCGACGCACGAACGCACGCTCGCGGCACTCAGCGAGCGGCAAGCCGTTGTGAACGCCGAGATCAAGAGCTGGAAAGCCCGCGCGGGCGAAGCCGCGCGGCGCGTGACCGAAATGGACAAGCGCGCCGAGGCGCTCGCGGCCGAGGCGGCAAAGCTCGCCGACGCCCCCGCCAAACTCGCCGAGCAGCGCATCGCCGCCGAAACGCAGCAGGCGGCGCTCCGTGAAAAGGTCGGGGAAGCCGAAGCGCAGGAACGCGCCGCCGAAGCCGCTTTGCGCGAAGCCGAGACCGCACTGGCGGCGATCCGCGAACGCGTTGCCGCCGCGCGCGAAACGCGCGCCGGCGCGGTCGCGCGCTCCGAAAATGCCGAAATGCGACGGATCGAGATGGGCCGCCTGTCAGGCGAGCGCTTTGAATGTCCGCCGCCGCTGCTACCGCAAAAGGTCGGATTCGAAAGCGAAACCGTCGGCGATGCGCAGGCCGAATCGGCACAGCACGACCGGCTGATTGCCGACCGCGAACGACTGGGCCCGGTCAATCTGGTCGCGGCCGACGAACTGATCGAGCTCGATATCGAGCGCGAGAAGAATGCTGCCGAGATCGAGGAACTGACGCAGGCGGTCAATCGCCTGCGCGGGTCGATCGGTAATCTCAATCGCGAAGGCCGCGTCCGCCTTCTCGCCGCGTTCGAGGCAGTGAACGGCCATTTCCAGCGGCTGTTCACGACGCTGTTCGACGGCGGGCAGGCGCATCTCGAACTCGTCGATTCGGACGACCCGCTCGAAGCCGGTCTCGAAATCATGGCGCAGCCGCCCGGCAAGCGCCTCGGCTCGCTGACCCTGCTGTCGGGCGGCGAGCAGGCGCTCACCGCGGTCGCGCTGATTTTCGGCCTGTTCCTCACCAATCCCGCACCGATCTGCGTCCTCGACGAAGTCGATGCGCCGCTCGACGATGCGAATATCGAGCGCTTTTGCGACCTGCTCGACCGAATGGCGCGCGAAACTAACACGCGTTACCTGATCGTCACGCACAATGCGGTGACGATGGCGCGGATGCACCGTCTGTTCGGGGTGACGATGATCGAGCGCGGCGTGTCGCGGCTTGTGTCGGTCGACCTTGGCGGAGCAGAAGAATTGCTCGCCGCCGAATAAGCCTTAAGGCGCGCTTCCCACCACCAGCATCGCGGCGAAGATGAGCAGCCCGGCAAAACGGTTGCTGCGGAATTTGGCGAGCGCATCTTCGCCATTCGCGGGATCGAGCGTCACGACTTGGCCCGTCAGATGGACCGCCGCGGGCAGCAGCGCGATGAGCACCAGCGGATCGGGACGCACCATCCACAGCGCTCCGCCCCAACAGCCAAGCGCCATCGCATAACAGGCGGCAACGCCGCCCTTCACATGCGATCCCATCGCGCGCGCGCTCGACTTGACGCCGATCAGCATATCATCCTCGATATCCTGAAGCGCATAGATGGTGTCATAGCCGATCACCCACGCGATACAGCCCGCATAGAGCAGCGGCAGCGCATAGCCGTCGCCGCCGCCGACTGCGATCCATGCGACGAGCGCGCCCCAGCTGAACACCAGCCCCAGCCACGCCTGCGGCCACCAGGTGATGCGTTTCATGAAAGGGTAGCCCGCGACGAGCAGCAGACTGCCAAGCGCAATGATCTGCGCCGGTCGCGGCAGCTGGAGCAGCACCGCAAGGCCGATCAGCGACAGCAGCGCCGTCCACAGCAGCGCATTGCGCACCGATACCGCGCCGCTCGCGACAGGACGCGACGCGGTCCGCGCCACCCGCGCGTCGAGGTCGCGGTCGATGATGTCGTTATAGACGCAACCGGCGCCGCGCATCGCGATCGCCCCAAGCAGCATCCACAGGAACAATGGCCAATGGCTGACCGCGCCGCCGCCGAGCGCAAGGCCAAAGGTGCAGGGCCAGTAAAGCAGCCACCAGCCGATCGGCCGGTCGAAACGCGCCAGCAGCGCATAGGGCCGCGCCGCGGCCGGCAGCAACGCCACGAAACCACGAAGCTGGCTGTCGGGAGGATGGGTCGCAGTCATCGGTGCGCGGGCGATAGCAGGCCCGGTCCGCGCAATAAATGATTGATTGTCGTCGGTGTGCGACGATCAGGTGCAAGTGGAAGGAGTCGCCCCCGCAGCCGGATAGACTTGCGACAGGTCGCGGCCTTCACGGATGTTGAAAGCAGCGCGCGAGCGGATCGTGCGCGGTCCAAGCCAGCTACCGAAAGCAAGCGGCCGATACTGATATACGATTTCCACGAACATGACCGCGGAGCCGAACGGCGCGGTTACTTCCTGGCCGACTGGCCCCATGCCAGGAAAGGCATTTCCAGTCGCGCCGTCGCCGGCGTTCCCATAAGACGAATTGGCGGCCATATCGCCAAAACAGCGTTGCCAGTGAATCCACTGCCCGCCGGTTGAATTGAGCTCGAGACTCGACAGAATAATCCTGCCGCGTTCGCGAATATCCAGGCCTGCGCCCTGTTGTTCCGCGCCAGTAAAGACTTCATTGATGTCGATTTCACGCACGCGCGGCAGCGACAGATTACTGCCAATGGCAATACGCGACGCATTGTCGGCGGTGCTGAGGCCGATCTGGCTGATCCGCGTGGTGGTGAGCGTCAGATTTGCCATTTCCAGCCCGCCGAAACCCATAAGGACCAGCAACGGGATGCAGAACGCCATTTCGATCATGACGGTGGCGCGGTTGTCGCGCACCAGACCCACGCGGCGCGTGATGTGCGCGACGCGAAGTGCGAATCGGCGAGCGGCGTGGTTCATTTGTTGCATATGACCTGACTCGAAGAAGCGTTGGCGTTGTACGGCTGATTGCGCAGAACTGTCGTCGCTTTCAGCGTCGTTTCCTGGGGTTGACCCAGCATCCGCCATACCGGAAGCACGCGATCGAACTTCATCGACGCCCGATAGAGAACAACGTCATCGGCGCCGCCATTGCCCGCCGAACCGCGATCGGCCTCCCACGCTCCGGTGCCGTTCATATCTTCGAAGCATTCACCGGTGTCCCAGACCCCGTTGCCGTTCTTGTCCGTCAACGGTTCTGGCTTTCCCACTTGGTCATAGCTTTCGTAAGACAAGCGCTTGAAGCTAACGTCCGCATCTTTGAACACCTGCTTGACCCTGACTCGCACTCTATCATCGATCGCAGTCTGACTACCGGCATTGTTCTCGAGGGTGGCGAGACGCGCCGCTTGGCTTACGGCGCCCTGCAACACTTGCTGGGCATATATCTGCCAGCAATAGTCGAAGACCCCCATCAGCAGCAGCAGGAATACCGGCGCAGTCATCGCGAATTCGATCAGCGCGGTGCCTCGCTTATTGCGGCACAGGCGGCGAGCTATGGACACATGATGCGTCATTTCGACAGCCTCAATCTGGAGATTTGCCCTGCAATCGACGCGAAGATCGTCTTGAGCTGCGCGGCGCTTCCGGTCTGATAGGCCTTGCCCGGCGTCGAGCAGGACGTGAGCTGAGTGTTGAGCGATGTGCCGAAACCGATCACCCAGACCGTGATGTTGCGCGACTTCGCGGCGGCGCACAGCTGAAGGAAACGATTATTATATCGATCCTTGAGTAGCCCATCATCCGTAGTGTTCGTGCCACTGACACGTTGCATCAGATATTCATAGCCTTGTGTCGTCAAATTCTGCCAGTTCGGGGCCATGTCACCGTCGGTCATAAAGATGATGTGGCGGCTGATCGGCCGCTCATTTGGAGCCACCGCATTTTCGTCGGCAAACAGACCGGTCGGCGACAGGAGGCGCACCCCCCAAACCATGCCGACGTCGTGATAGGTGCCGCCTACCGGCTGGAGCCCATCGATCTTACCCTTAAACCAGGCCCGATCATCCGTATCCATTGCGGTAAGCTTGAACGATTCGGCAGGACATACGCCCCAGCCGCTCGATCCGTGATACTCATAACTTTGCCAGTTTGAGCCCGTGACATCAGTGCTGGCGACTGTCTGGACGCCCGTGCCGCTCGGTGCATTGCCGATACCCTGCGCGCGATGATAGGACAGTTCGGGCAGCAGCACGCGCCACCGGCTGTTTTCGTCGTCGGGAACCCGATCGACGTCCATGTCGAGCGCCGTGGCGGGCGCCGTCCCCGTCGCAGCAAAGCTGGTGGTCCGCCGTTCAAGGACACACCCGCTCCAGTTTACGCTCCGGTTTGCGCCTGAATTTGCTGTATCGACGGTGATCGGATCGCCCGCCTTTATGGCCGACACGTCGAAGACGCGGTCCTCGTAACGATATTGGCTGTTGAATGGGGTCGTGCTCGGCGCGGGTGACGCAGCATGATCAAACGTCACCGTACGTCGCTGGAGCCAGCAAGTGCTGTTCGAGCTGTTGTAATTATACCGGTAATTTACGTACCGATGTTTTGTACCCGCAACGGTTACATAGCGCCGCGTTCCGTCCTTATCGACGATCCGCGCCGTCTTGTTGACGTCCTGGGCCGTGGTCAGCGCCGGCATCGTGTCGGCAGGTGCGACAACCGCAGAGCAGGCCGCGGTCGTGGTGAAGCCGCTAATAGGCAGGAAATCTTCCCATGCGCTATTGGTCGTCGTACCGGTGGTGACCGAAGTCGGCGGATTGGTCCCACTCCAATTGTAGCGGATCACCGGCGAACGCGACGGCAGGATCGTAAAGTCGGAAATCCAGGCCGGATTCTTGTCGATCAAAATCTTGCCGACATTTGCCGCCGAGCTGTAAGGCACCATGCCGATGCGCAGGCGACCGTCACCTTTTTCGGCCTGCGTCAACGTGTCGAAAAATACCATCGACGCATCTTTGAGCCCGGAGATTTTCGACTTTCCATCGCTCGCATTGGCACTCATCGAGGCGGTCACGTCGAGGACGAGCATCACATCGGTGTTTGAAATCTCGAGCTTCGCCGCACAATCTGCGGTCAGGTTGAAATTGGGAAAACCGAACACATACATAATCGAGGTAGGCAGACGCACGGTCGCCGCGCCCAAGACGTCGGATTTTCCTTCGGGCTTGGACTCGAATGTGATGTTTTCGCTGCCATAAAGGCCCGTGGGATAGTTAAAGCTGAACATCTTGCGGGCTTCGCCCTCAGCTTCTTCGTCATATGTGGACGCGCCCATGGAACGGCGGCCGGCGAGAACGCCTGCGTCGCAAGCCTGCTGAAGGCGCAATTGGGCCATATAGGCGCGGCCGATATCGATACTTGACCCAACGATGCCGAGCACGGGCAACATGGCAGCCGCGGTCAACATCATGGCGTTGCCGCGCTGATCGCGCAAAAGCCTTTTGGCGCCCAGCCGCAGCCGGCTGAATACGGTCCCTCGCATGGCCTAAATCCCTCTTCGACCGGCGATGCCCCCCACTACATGGGCCGCTGGTAACCTGGACCTAGGGCGGAACTGCTTACCAAAACGCTAATCGGCGGTGGCGGCGGGGCGTTGAATCGGCTGTTTTGACCCGGATCGGGACAAGGTGTTTCATTTTGCAGCAAAAGCTGCACAAGATATCGCGGTCTGCTATCGCGCAGCCATGCCTGCGACTCCTGCCTGGCCACCTGCCAGCACGCCCCGCCTGTTCGTCGATACGCCGCTTGGCGCGGACGTTACGCCCGTCCTCGATGGCCCTGCCGCGCATTATCTGCTCAACGTCATGCGACTGAAAGCGGGCGATCCGATCCTGCTGTTCGACAACATCAGCGGCGAATGGCTGGCAGTCGTCGCCGATGTCGCGAAGCGATCGCTGACGCTCCGCATCGAGCGCCAGATGCGTGCGATCGAGCAGGTGCCCGACCTGTGGCTGTGTTTTGCCCCGGTAAAGAAAGCGCGGCTCGACTGGATCATCGAAAAGGCGACCGAGCTCGGGGTCGCTCGCCTGCAACCGGTGATTACCGAACGTACGATCGTCGAGCGCGTCAAACGCGAGCGACTGGAGGCGCAGATTATCGAAGCGTGCGAGCAATGCGGCCGCACCGCGCTGCCGACGCTCGCCGAACCCGTCAAACTGCCACAGTTGCTAAAGGACTGGCCAGCCGACCGCACATTGCTGTTTGCCGACGAAGCCGGCGGTTTGCCACTGGCTGCGGTCAATGCCCCCCCGCCCGCCGCGATTCTCACCGGTCCCGAAGGCGGCTTCACCACACGCGAGCGCGAGTTGCTGATCGACACCGCCGCAGTCCGCCGCATTGCGCTCGGCCCGCGCATCCTCCGCGCCGAGACCGCCGCGATCGCTGCCGTCAGCCTGTGGATGGCGCAGCATGGCGATTGGCAGCCCATCGCCTAACAATGGGAATTCTGTCCCGCCGCCGAACAGAAACACCGCCAAGCTACCGATTTTAACCGGATATTAGCTATGCCCGCGCCATAGCGGCGCCATGCAACGGCGGGACCAGAGCCGATACCGCTGGCGTGGGGGCCAGTGTTTGCAGTCTGTGCGGGCATTTATCATGCTTGTCTGGCTGGCGTTGACGCTTGCCTCAAAT
>JAURVS010000114.1 GCA_030655355.1 Sphingopyxis sp. | reverse complement strand
CTGAAATCAGGATCGGCTCGATCGCTTCATCGGGCGAGCCGCCATGGCCGTGCGGCAGGAAGCTCGCGGGTTGCAGTGTCCACAGCGCCTCGTCGATCGCCTGCCGCTGCATCGCGGGCGCGGCGACCACCATAAGGCGGTCGCCGTTCGCCAATATGCGCGTCGCCAGAGCGGGGAGCACGCGCTCGGCCGGATCGCGGGTCAGCCGGTAAAAGTCGACGCGCGCCACAGATTACATCTCCACCGTCATTGCGAGGAGCCGTAGGCGACGCGGCAATCCAGAGCGGCATGAGGCCGCCCCTGGATTGCTTCGCTCCGCTCGCAATGACGAGGTGAAATACGTCACCCTTCGTGGTTGGCGGCGATGTAGCTGTCGAGCAGACGCACGCCATAGCCGGTCGCGCCCTTCGCCCACACCGGACCGTCCTTGTCAGCCCATGCCATGCCCGCAATGTCGAGATGCGCCCATGCGACGCCTTCGTCGACGAAGCGCTTCAGAAACTGCGCCGCGGTGATCGAGCCGCCTTCGCGCGGACCGATATTCTTCATATCGGCGATTGGGCTGTCGATCAGCTTGTCGTAAGCGGACGACAGCGGGAAGCGCCACAGTTTGTTGTTGCTGGCGTCGCCCGCGGCGAGCAGACCCTCGGCAAGCGTATCGTCGTTCGAGAAGATGCCCGCATATTCATGCCCGAGCGAAATCACCATCGCGCCGGTCAGCGTCGCCAGATCGACAATCACTTTCGGGCTATAGGCGGCCTGCGCCCAGCTGATCGCGTCGCACAGCACGAGACGCCCTTCAGCGTCGGTGTTGAGCACCTCGACCGTCTGCCCTGACATGGTGGTGACGATATCGCCGGGGCGCATCGCATTGCCATCGGGCATATTCTCGACGAGGCCGACGACGCCGACGACATTCGCCTTCGCTTTGCGGCCGGCGATCGCCTTGATCGCGCCTGCGACGGCGCCGGCGCCGCCCATGTCCCACTTCATCATGTCCATGCCGGCCGCGGGCTTGATGCTGATACCGCCGGTATCGAAAGTCACGCCCTTGCCGATGAAGACGACGGGCGCGTCGCCCGGATTGCCGCCATTCCAGCGCATGGCAAGCAGACGCGGCGGACGCGTCGAGCCCTGCGCGACGCCGAGCAGCGCGCCCATGCCGAGCGCTTTCATCTGGCGTTCGTCGAGAATTTCCAGCTCGACGCCAAGCTCGGCAAGATGCTGGCAGCGTTCGACGAAGCTTTCGGGATACAGAATGTTGGGCGGCTCGGCGACAAGCGTCTGGGTGAGCGCAACACCATCGGCAACCGCCGAATAGCTGCCCCAGCGCGCCGACAGATCGCCGTGCGGCGACGCGAGGCTGATCGATTTCAGGCTGGGCTTCGCATTGTCCGACAGGCGCGTGCGATAGGTGTCGAGGCGCCAGTTGCGCAGAAGCGCGCCCATCGCGAACGCGAGCACATCTTCCTCGTCGACCTGACCGGTGCTGGCGAAATCGACCTGGACTGCGCTCACGCCGCTGGTCTGGAGTCGCGCGGTCAGCGCTGCGCCGCCGCGTTCGAGGTCCTGCTCGCTGCCTTCGCCGATGCCGACCAGAAGAAGGCGCCGCGCCTGTTCACCGTCGATCGCGGCGGTCTCCGCGATCGCGCCCGCAGCGCCGTCGAAACGCGCCTGCGCCGCAGCGGCGCCAAGCAGCGCGCCGAGCGCGCCCGCTTCGCCCTTGCGGACCGGAAATGCGACGACATCGGCAGATGCATCGATTTGCGCGACAAACTGAATGTCCATGCCTTAACTTTCTTATGCGATGATTGATTGCAACGTGGCGGACCGATAGGGGTTTCGACTGCGAGTTGCAAAAACAAAGCAGCCGGTCCAAGCCGGGTGGACGCCAGATTAGTGTGGGACAAAGATATAGTATGAGCTGGGCTTTGTTCCATCGAAAGGCGCGTCCGCGGCCGTTGTGGCTCGCCACCGCGAGCGGGATCGCGCTGTTCGCAAGCCCCGTGCTGGCCCAAACGGGCGACGAATCGACCCGGTCGGCGCAGACGGAAGTCCGGCCCGACCTGCAAACACCCGACATCGTGCCGACCACGACCGATGCCCCGGCCGTGAAGGCCGAGGATCAGATCGGGTTCGCAGCCGACAACCTCAACTATGACGGTGACAGCGAAGTCGTCATTGCAGAGGGCAACGTCCAGATGAACCGCGAAGCGATCGAGATGCGCGCGGATAAGGTCACCTGGGACCGGCAGACTGGAAAAGTCTTTGCCGAGGGCAATGTCGTTATCAAAAATCCCGAAGGCGATACGGCTTACGGCGACAAGATCGAGTTGACCGACACGCTGCGCGACGGCGTCATCGACAATCTGCTCGTCGTCCTCGACAATGGCTCGCGCCTCGCCGCGATCCGGGGCACCCGGTTCGACAATGGCAATATCGAACTCGAGAATGCCGCTTACACGCCCTGCCCGGTCGAGGACAACGCAGGTTGCCCCAAAAACCCGAGCTGGCAGGTTCGCGCGGTCCGCGTGATGTACGATAAGGCAAAGAACAAGGTCCGGTACAAAGGCGCGCGGATCGAGATTTTCGGCCTGCCGCTGATCCCGCTTCCCGGACTCAGCCATTCGATCAACAATGAAGCGAGCAGCGGCTTGCTGGTCCCGGAAATCCGGCTCGACCGCAGCAACGGGTTCGAAATCGCGGTTCCCTATTATCTACGCATCGCGCCCGATCGCGATGCTACGATCACCCCGCATCTCTACACCGGCGCAGCGCCGATGATCGAGGGCGAATTCCGCGCGCTCACCGATATCGGATCGTTCCGCATCAACGGCTATGCGACCTACGGCTCGCTCGTCCCGTTGACAGGCGAAGACCCGAACAGCCGCAAGCGGTTCCGCGGCTATCTGGAGAGCGCGGGCAAGTTCCAGTTCGACCCGCATTGGAGCCTGACCTATTCGGGCCGCATCGCGACCGATCGCACCTTCATGCGCCGCTATGACATCAGCCGCGACGACCGCCTGCGCTCGACATTCGAGGCCGAGCGCATCGGCGGAAATAGCTATCTCTCGATTGCAGGTTGGGCGACGCAGACGTTGCGCGTCAATGACGTTCAGGGCCAACAGGCGATCGCACTGCCAATCATCGACTTTCGCCAGCGGCTCGCCGATCCATGGTTCGGCGGACAGTTTGAGCTGCAACTCAACACGCTCGCGATCGGCCGCACCGCAGGCCAGGATACGCAGCGCGCCTTCGCCGGGGCGCGATGGGATTTGCGCGGACTGACCCGGCTTGGTCAGGAAGTGACATTGACTGCGTTGGTCCGCGGGGACGTCTATCACAGCGACGAAAATCTTCTGACCGCCATCCCGGGATATCGTGGCAAATCGGGCTGGCAAGCGCGCGGCATTGCCGCGATCGCCGCCGATATGCGCTGGCCCTTTGTCGGCGAATTCATGGGGGGCACGCAGACGCTGACCCCGCGCGTCCAGATCGTCGCAACTCCGCCGATCAAGAATCTCGACATCCCGAACGAAGATTCGCGCGCCTTTGATCTCGAAGACAGCAATTTGTTCGCGATCAACCGCTTCAACGGCCACGACCGGTTCGAAGACGGCGCGCGCATCACTTATGGCGTCGAATGGAATTTCAGCCGTCCCGGCTTCAACGTCACCAGCGTTGTCGGGCAGAGCTATCGCCTGTCGGACAAGCCGAGCCTGTTCCCCGACGGCACCGGGCTGACTGACCGGACGTCGGACATCGTCGGACGCACGACGGTCGCCTATCGCGACTTCCTGCGCCTGACCCACCGCTTCCGGCTCGACAAGGATAATCTGGCGGTCCGCCGCAATGAATTTGACGCAACGATCGGCAGCCGCTCGACTTATGCGGTGCTGGGCTATTCGCGTCTTAACCGCGACATATTGCTGCTGGGCGAGGAATTGCAGGACCGCGAGGAAGCCCGCGTTGGCGGGCGCGTGGCCGTTGCGAAGAACTGGTCGGTGTTTGGATCGGCGATCGTCGACCTGACGCAGCGAACAGACGATCCGACCAGTTCGGCCGACGGCTTCGAGCCGATTCGCCATCGCTTGGGCGTTGCCTATGATGACGAATGCCTGTCGATCGCGCTGACGTGGCGCCGCGACTATGCTGACACTGGCGATGCGAGGCGCGGTAATAGTTATTCGTTCCGCATTGCCTTCCGCAATCTGGGGTTCTGACGGGTTCAACGCGTTGCGGTTATCTTCCCTCCCGCAAGCGGGAGAGGAACCCGTTTTCCGCCGCAACGCCCCGCCCCATTTGCTCAGCCTAGGTTCAGCGTTCACGGCGTATCCGGGGGCATCAAATGGCTCCTATGGCGGATTGCGCTGGACCATCGGGCGTTTCCGCTGATACGGAGCGTCCGGACTTTCTCGAATAGGGTAAAGATGACCAAATTTTCGACCATGATCGGCCTGATCGCCGTGGCCGCCGTCGGCATTACGCCGGTGCTGGCCCAGACAGTTTCCGATAACGAGGTGCCCACGACCAGCCTCAACATTCCGGGCAATGTGCAGATTTTCGGCGATGCAAAGCCGAACGTCTATCGCCCGTCAGCTTCGGTGAATGGCGAGATCATCACCGCGACCGACATCGAACAGCGGATGGCGCTGATCCGCATTGCAAACAACAATGTCGAATTGCCTGCCGAGGAAGTTCAGCGGTTGCGCAGCCAGGTATTCAGCAACCTGATCGACGAAAAGCTGCAGATTCAGGAAGCCAAGGCGGCCGAAATCACGATCGACGAGAATGTTGTGAACGACCAGTTCGCGCGGCTTGCGACGCGTTTCAAACAAACGCCCGACCAGTTTTCGACCTACCTGACGTCGAAGGGGTCTTCGGCGGCAGCAGTCAAACAGCAGATCCGTGGCGAATTCGCGTGGGATCGTCTGTTGTCGCGCAATATTCAGTCGACGACGAATGTTTCGCCCGAAGAGGTCGACATTGTCGTTAAGCAGCTCAATGATTCCAAGGGACAGGATGAATTCCACCTTGGCGAAATCTATCTGTCGGCGTCGCCTGAAAACGCCGCTGCGGTGTCCGAAAATGCGAAGAAGATCATTCAGTCGTTGCAGGCAGGCGGCAGCTTTGCCGCTTATGCGCGGCAGTTTTCTGAAGCCTCGACCGCCGTTGTCGGTGGCGATCTGGGTTGGGTGAAAGCTGGCCAGTTGCCTGCATCGATGGGCGAAGCTGCAACGCAGATGCAGCCCGGCCAGCTCGTTGGCCCGATCGAAGTTCCGGGTGGCGTCTCGATCATGCTGATGATCGATCGCCGTCAGGTGCTGACCGCCGATCCGCGTGACGCGATCCTGAGCCTGAAGCAAATATCGCTCGATTTCCCGAAGGGCACGACGCAGGCAAAGGCATCCGAGCTCGCAGGCAAGTTCGCTGAAGCGACGCGCGGTATCGCGGGTTGCGGCGGCGCCGATGCGGTGGCGACGAGCCTGGGTGCGACCGTAGTGTCGCGCGACAATATCGAAATGCGCGCGCTTCCGGCACCGCTGCAAGCGACCTTGGCCAGCCTGCAGATAGGTCAGACGACGCAGCCGTTTGGCGCGGCGAACGAAGGCGTCAGCGTCCTCGTCCTCTGCGGCCGCGACATGCCGCAGACCGCAACCGCCCCGAACGTCGAGCAGATCGAACAGAAGCTGCTGGAGGACAAGGTCAACAAGCGAGCTCAGCGCTATCTGCGCGACCTCCGCCGGGATGCCGTGATCGAATATAGCTGATGACGGATCACATTAATCGACAGCCGATCGCGGTCACAATGGGTGACCCGGCCGGCGTCGGTCCCGAAGTCACGGCTCGCGCCTGGGCCGCGCGTCGCGAAAACGACTTGCCCCCTTTTGTTGCTATCGGCGATGCCGCTGCGATCACCGCCGTGTGGGACGGCCCCATTGCGCGTGTCGGCGACATGGACGAGGTCGGGCGGACGTTCGACACTGCGCTGCCCGTCTGGCACCTTGAGGATAGCGGCCCGCTGACTCCCGGCCAGCCGACCCCCGCGGGCGCCACCTGCGCGCTCCATGCGCTCGAGACCGGCATTGGCCTGACACGCAATCAGGCAAGCTCGGCGCTTGTCACCGGATCGGTGTCGAAATATGCGCTGCACAGTATCGGCTATACGCATCCGGGGCAGACCGAATTTATCGCCGAACGATGCGGTATTACCGCGACCAATGCGGTGATGATGCTGGCCGGTCCATCGCTGCGCGTTGTCCCCCTCACCGTCCATATTCCGCTGTCGGAAGTACCCGAGCGGCTGACGATCGAGCTGATCGTCGCCAAGGCGCGCATCGTCGCGCGCGGACTGCGCCGGGATTTCGGCATTGAATCGCCGCGCATCGCGCTTGCCGGGCTCAACCCCCATGCGGGCGAGAGCGGCCAGTTGGGCACCGAAGAAGAGCGCATCATGGCGCCCGCCGTCGCGCAGCTCGCCGAAGAAGGGATTATCGTCGACGGCCCGCTCGCTGCCGATGGCCTGTTCGCACCTGCGATCCGCGCGCGGTACGACGCTCTGTTATGTGCCTATCATGATCAGGCGCTGACGCCGTTCAAGGCGCTGCATTTCCACGATGGGGTCAATTTGACCTTGGGGCTGCCGATCATTCGCACCTCGCCAGACCACGGCACGGCGTTCAATATCGCCGGCACCGGCACCGCTGATCCCGGTCCGACGATCGCCGCGATTTCGATGGCTGCCACGCTCGCCGCGACACGCGAGCGCAGCTACGCGCCGGCGAAGTGACGGCACGGCCCGCTCCGGACCTGCCGCCGCTCCGCGAGACGGTGCGCACGCACGGCCTGTCGGCGAGCAAGGCGCTGGGGCAGAATTTCCTGTTCGACGAGCAATTGCTGGACCGCATCGCGGCGATTCCGGGTGATCTGGATGGCGCAACGGTGTTCGAGGTCGGTCCGGGTCCCGGCGGGCTGACACGGGCACTGCTGCGCGCGGGCGCCAAAGTGATCGCGGTCGAGCGCGACGATCGCTGTATGCCGCTGCTCGCCGAACTGGCCGAGGCATTTCCGGGCCAGCTGACGGTGATCGCCGACGATGCGATGGCGGTCGATGTCGACGCGCTGACCGGTGGGGCGCCCTATCATATCGTTGCGAACCTCCCGTATAATGTCGGCACCGCGCTGTTCACACGCTGGCTGGAGCCCAGTGTCTGGCCGCCGCGCTGGCTGTCGCTGACATTGATGTTCCAGCTGGAAGTCGCCGAACGCATCATCGCCCCCGTCGGCGGCGATGCCTATGGCCGGCTCGCGGTCCTGTCCCAGTGGCGGTCGACCGCGAAGATCGCAATGAAAGTTCATCGTTCGGCGTTCACGCCGCCGCCCAAGGTGATGTCCGCGATAATCCATGTCACTCCGGCCGCGCAGCCAGAGGGCGTCAATCCCAGGCTGTTGTCGAAACTGACCGAGAAAGGCTTCGGCCAGCGGCGCAAGATGCTGCGGCAGAGCCTGAAAGGCGTCGAGGGCGCTGTTGCAGCTGCTGAATCGCTCGGGATCGACCCGACACGCCGCGCCGAGACGGTCAGCGTCGGCGAATGGGTCGCACTGGCGCGCGCGCTGGGTTGAAAGCCCGATCCGTCACCCTTCGCAGGGCGTGACGGTCAATTCTGGTTGCTGGTCGTACCGACTGTCGCAACGACGGGTTTGGGGACAAGAACTTCCGCTGCCACGACCCGCTTAGACGCGCTCGATGCGATCGTCTTTTCGAGCGCTGCAACCTGCGGACATTTGCTTTCGCAAAGGCGCTGTGCCTCGGCCAATTTCTCGCGCGCGAGTTCGAGTGCGCCCTTGTCGGCAAGCGCTTCGCCCTGCCCGGTCAGCGCGACGACATCATTCGGCTCAAGAACCAGCGCCTCGCGATAAAGACCGATCGCCTTGCCGGGAAGGCCCTGTGCGCGCGCGACCTGTGCCAGCGCGATGATCGCCGAACGGTTACGCGGATCGGCGGCGAGTGCCGACTCATAGAAGCCGATGGCGTTGTCGAGGTCGCCCGCTTCTTGCGCCTTTTGCCCCTCATGCTGGAGCGAGATCGAGCGCGGAAAAATGTCGCTATCGGCACGTTGGGCATCGGATGCCGTGGGCAGGCTGGCGAGGATAACACCCGCAGTTAGAGCCAAAAAGCCGACGCGCATCGCATTCTCCCATCGCTTCATTGGCGATGATGCTAACATGGGGCCGTCAGTCGTGCGAGGAAAAATCCGTCGCACCCGTCTCGGCCCGGCGTGAGCAGATAACCGGCCCCCGCAGCACGGCCGATGCCGTCCGGCAGATAATTGACATCGGCCGTCCAGCCGCGATGCCGCTTCAGAAATTCGTCCACCTGTGCCCGCCCCTCGCGCTGGATGATCGAGCAGACGGCATAGAGGAGTTTGCCGCCGGGCGCCACAAGATCAGCACCAATGTCGATCAGTTTTGCCTGTTCGGCGACTTGGCGGTCGAGCCGCGCGGGGGTCGAGCGCCAGCGCTGTTCAGGGCTGCGCCGCCATGTGCCGCTGCCCGAACAGGGGGCATCGACGATGACGCGATCGGCCTTGCCCATCCGGTCGGCGAGCATCGCGCGTTCCTGCCCCGGATTGAGCAGCAGCGTTTCGATCGCCGTCGCCCCGGCGCGGTGCGCGCGCGGCGCGAGCTGCTGAAGCCGCGCCCGGTTGGTGTCGCAAGCCAGGATCGCGGCTTCGTCGTTGGTAGCCGAAGCGATAGCGAGCGTCTTGCCGCCGGCGCCGGCACACAGGTCGATGACCACCTGCCCGGCTTCGGCGCCCAGCGCAGCGGCGGCATATTGGCTCGCGGCGTCCTGCACCTCGAACTGCCCCTCGGCATACGCGCTATGCTGGACCGCGGCAGTTTCGCCGGGCAGCCGCCAGCCGTCGGTCAGGCCGGCGATCGGTTCGCCATCGGTGAAGATCAACGCGAGTTCATCGCGGCTCGAGCGCAGGCGGTTGGCGCGCAGGTCGAGCGGCGCGCGGGCGAGCATCGCGTCGCGCTCCGTCTTGCCAACCAGCGGGTCGAAAAGCTTCATCACCGCAGTGGTGGCAAGTCCCGTTTCGGCGCGCGGCTCGTCGGCGGTGATCGCTGCGGGCCCGTAAGGTGCGCCATCGAACAGCGCGGCAAGTTCCGGGTCGGCGTCGGCGAGCGCGAGCATGGCCGCACGACCCGAGACGGGCGCCGAGCGTATGCTGCGGATCGCGTCATAGACATGATTGCGGATCGCGCGACGGTCCTTCGACCCCGCATAGCGGCGCGCGCGCATCGCTTCGGCGAAAATCGCGTCGGCGGGCGCGCCGCCGTCGCGCGCAGCGGCGGCAATGGCGTCGAGGATTTCAATAGCGGTCTGGATGCGGGCGGCGGGTGTCATAATTGTCTCTACCTAGTCATTGCGAGCGGAGCGAAGCAATCCAGAGCGGATTACCGGACTCTGGATTGCTTCGCTCCGCTCGCAATGACGAAGCGAAACGCGTCAGCCTACCGGATAGTTCGGCGCCTCGCGCGTGATCGCAACGTCGTGAACATGGCTTTCGCGCAGGCCTGCGTTGGTGATCCGCACGAATTTTGCGCGCTCGCGCAGATCCTTGAGGGTACGGCTGCCGGTGTAGCCCATCGCGGCCTTCACGCCGCCGACGAGTTGATGGATGACATCCTTGGCCGGGCCCTTGAACGGCACCTGACCTTCGATGCCCTCGGGGACCAGCTTCATCTGATCCTTGATATCTTGTTGGAAATAGCGATCCGCCGAGCCCCGCGCCATCGCGCCGACGCTACCCATGCCGCGATAGCTTTTGTAGGTGCGGCCCTGAAAGAGGAAGGTCTCGCCCGGCGCTTCGGCGGTGCCCGCGAGCAGCGAGCCGACCATCACGCACGATGCGCCCGCCGCGAGCGCCTTGGCGATATCGCCCGAGGTGCGCAGGCCGCCGTCGGCGATCACCGGAATGCCCAGCTTTGCCGCCTGTTCGACGCTGTCGAGGATCGCAGTCAGCTGCGGCACCCCGACGCCTGCGACGACGCGCGTGGTGCAGATCGATCCCGGACCGATGCCGACTTTGACGCCGTCCGCGCCCGCATCGATCAGCGCACGCGTGGCGTCGCCGGTCGCGACATTGCCCGCAAGAACCTGAACGCGGTTCGACAATTTCTTGATCCGCGCGACGGTCTCACCGACGCCGCGGCTGTGGCCGTGCGCGGTGTCGACGACGATCAGGTCGCATTCGGCCTCTAGCAGCGCCTCGGCGCGTTCGATCCCAGAATCGCCAGTGTTCGTCGCCGCCGCAACGCGCAGGCGGCCGGTGCCGTCCTTCGTCGCGTCGGGGAAGTTGATCGCCTTTTCCATATCCTTAACGGTGATCAGCCCGATGCAGCGATAATCATCGTCGACGACGAGCAGCTTTTCGATGCGGCGCTGATGGAGCAGCTTGCGCGCTTCGTCCTGGCCGACGCCAGGGCGCACGGTCGCAAGATTTTCGGCGGTCATCAGCTCGCGGACCGGCTGGCCCGGATTATCGGCGAAGCGCACGTCGCGGTGCGTCAGGATGCCGACAAGCTTGCCGCCGGTTTCAACCACCGGAATGCCAGAGATCTTGTGCTGATCCATCAGCGCGGTCGCATAGGACAAGGGCGCGTCGGGGGTGATCGTGATCGGGTTGACAATCATGCCGCTTTCAAAGCGTTTGACCTGCCGCACCGCAGCGGCCTGTTCCTCGATCGTCAGATTACGGTGGAGGACGCCGATGCCGCCGATCTGCGCCATCAGGATCGCCATGTCGGCCTCAGTCACCGTGTCCATCGCAGACGACAGGATCGGGATGTTGAGGTTGATTTCGCTGGTCAGCTGGGTCGAAAGATTCGCATCCGACGGCAAGATGTCCGACGCCCCGGGCACCAGCAGCACATCGTCGAAGGTCAGGCCGGTGATGATTTCCATGGGTGCCACTTTCTGGTGCGGGCGGCGCCTGCCCCGGATTTCAGGGCGGCACACGCGATTCGTTTGGTGGCGGCCCATGTAACCAGTCG